>NZ_JBINJF010000089.1:0-1412 GCF_043951865.1 Halalkalibaculum sp. DA3122 | reverse complement strand
CACTGTTGTCCGGGGAAAATAGTAAGAAAATAAAAAAGCGGAGTCGCATTTGACCCCGCCTTGCGGTAGTTTTTGGAAGCACCACCAACCAAACAAACTACCGATGAGTAAACATACGTATTTTACCGGACAGCCGGTACTGGCTCAGATCATACATTTAATACCCCGTTCGATGGTGCATCGGCTGGCCCGCCGCCACGGAGCCGACCGCTACTGCAAGTCCTTTTTCAGCTGGGATCACCTGATTGCGATGCTGTATGCGCATTTCAGCGGCTGCGGGAGTCTGCGCGAGGTAATCACCGGCCTGCTGGCCGCCGAAGGCAAGCTCCGGCATCTGGGGCTTACCCGCACTCCCCGCCGCAGTACGCTCAGCGATGCCAACAACCGCCGCCCGGAACAGTTGTTCGGGGATCTGTATCACCAGTTGGCCGGCCGCTATTTTACCGGTTCCCCGGACAGCCGGAGCAAGAATCCCCCGATTTATATCGCCGATTCGACCACCATTTCCCTGTTTTCGGATGTGATGGCAACCGCCGGCCGGCCTGGTGCAGACGGGCGGCGTAAGGGAGGCGTCAAAGCCCATACGCTAATCCGCAGCGATCACAACCAGCCCGAGTTTGTCGTGCTCACCCCGGCCAGCCGCCACGACACCCCGTTTCTGCGGAAACTCAAGCTTCCCAAAGGCAGCATTATTTGTTTTGACAAAGGGTATGTCGACTACAGCCTGTTTGCTGAGTGGTCCACCCCGGACCACCCAATTGGCTTTGTAAGCCGGCTGCGGTCCAATGCCGCCATGGAGCTGCTGGAGGAGCTGCCGGTCAGCAAAGCCGACCGGGCGGCCGGCGTGCTGTCCGACCAACGAATCATGCTCGGTCACACCAGCCACAAACAGGTCCAGCGATTCCAAGCACGATTGGTTTGTTTCCGGGATTCCACCTCCGGCAAAGAGTTTCGGTTTGTGAGTAATTTGTTCACCCATACGAGTCGGCACATAGCCGACATCTATCGCCAGCGGTGGCAAATCGAGGGGGTCTTTAAACGCATTAAAGGGGCTTGGCCACTGCGCTATTTTCTGGGCGACTCCCCCAATGCGATCAAAATACAGATCTGGTGCGCCCTGATTGCCGACTTGCTGATACAGGTACTGCAGCGGGCCCACCGCCGGCGCTGGTCTTATGCCAACCTGCGGGCAATGATCCGGCTGCACTGCTTTAGTTACGTCCGGCTGGGGGCGTTCCTGGCCGATCCGGTCAAGGCCCTTTTGCAGCAAAACAGCCAACAAAGCTATGCATTAAGTTTATTTCCAACGTGACAATGAGGGGGCTCGCAATCAGATTAGGGTACAAAAACGAGTGGAAGAGACTCTAAAGGTGACTTATGTTCCCTCTTAATATGTTTACCGGACAACAGTG
>NZ_JBINJF010000088.1:0-1469 GCF_043951865.1 Halalkalibaculum sp. DA3122 | reverse complement strand
GGGCCGGCCCACTCCACGTCCGGCCAGCGGGCCCAGCGGCTGCGCATCGGCTCCCCGCCGGCCTGCAGGGGTGCCTCTTCCGGGGTTGTTATTTGTATTGACTTAGTCCCGCTTTTGAGCAACGGCAGCGATACCGTTCCCAACACCATCGTCTTTATGCTTTCTTTTCGATCCATATGATCCCAGTTTTTATATTAAAACAGTTATTTTTCCGAGTGTTCAGAACACAAAAGGCTCTCACGTTATTTTACACCGAACGCCCCTTTGATCTCTTCACTTTCGGCATACCCGTATCGTACGGCTTTGGCTCTCAGGGTCAACGGGTCCTCGACCCGAATGGGTCCGGTATACAGCTGCCAGTCGGGATCCTCGCCCCGTCCGGTAGTATAGACAACGGAGGCTCCGTGGGTGGTCGAGGTAATCTGTACCGTGTATGGCGGACTGAACTGTCCTCCTTCCCGCCTCCAGGTCCGGGCGCGATCCTCTGCGGCATTTACCACAAAAAACGGAGCCTGCGTATTCGGTTGCTCCCCACCCGGCCAGAAGCGTTCCCTGAGCTGCTCCTCCGGGATATCCCCCATATCGCCAATTTCATCCATCCACTGATCCAGAGCACCCCGCATTCGTTTAAGTTCGGCCCGATACCCCGGGTGATCAGCCAGGTTGTGGACCTCATGGGGATCTTCGGTAATATCGTAGAGCTCCTCCGGCGGGCGCGTTGGTTTCATCCAGAAGCTGGCTGCCCCCTCAAGTTTCTCTTCGGCATGCAGCCGAAGGATCTCCTGAAAGATTTCCATCCGGTGCCGGTATTCGTTCATGCCCCAGTAGGGCTGGTTTGGGAAGTAGTTGCGGATATATTTGAACCGGGTGTCCCGAACGGCCCGCATCATATCATGGACCTCGTCATGGCGGTCGGCGGCGGCATAGATATATTCCGGCGGGTGGCCCTGTTTGGGACCCAGCAGGGCCCTGCCGTGCATGTGGGCAGGAATATCCACCCCGGCCAGGGAGAGGACCGTCGGTGCCAGGTCGACAAAACTGACCAGTTCCTTGTTAACCTGGCCCGGCGGTATCTCCCCCGGCCAGCGGATGACCAGTGGGACATGGAGGCCGGAATCATATAACCAACTTTTTTGCCGGGGTAGCGCCCCTCCATGATCACTCCAAAAGAACACGATGGTATCATCGGCCAGCCCGTCTTCTTCCAGATCTGCCAGGATCTGCCCCACCTGGCGATCCATCTGCTCGATATTGGTATACTGCTGGGCAATATCCCGGCGAACCACCGGCGTGTCCGGCAAGTAGGGCGGCACCGGTACCGCATCCGGATCCACGCTGAGGGGCAACTCCGACTGCCACACCTGGCTTTCATGGGTCGTAGTCAGATTGATAACCGAAAAAAACGGTTTCCCTTCCGGCCTGTTCCGCCAGTGAGCCTCCCGGCTGGACTCATCCCATACCGAGGCGGG
>NZ_JBINJF010000087.1:0-1579 GCF_043951865.1 Halalkalibaculum sp. DA3122 | reverse complement strand
CTCCCGTTGAGGTCCTGTTCGGTGATGGTGATCGGGATGCTTTGGAGGGTCAGCTCGGGCACCTGCGGGTTGGTCACCTCCAGCCGGTAGGTGCCGGTCCCCCACTGGCGCGCATCCAGCACGTTCCCGGAGGGGCCCGACAGCCCGGAGCCGTTCCGGTACCACCGGTAGACGTTGTCGGGGTGGGTCACCACCCCGCTGAAATCGATCCGGGGGCCAGACTGGTTGGCCTCGCTGCCGAACGGCTTCTGGTTCCCGTAGCGAAACGAGACCTCCGCCTCCTGGCGGTACCACTCAAACAGGGTCTTCCCCTCGTCGCTGACCACCAGCATGTCGGCAAACACGTAGCGGTTGCCATTGAAATGGGCCCGCGTGAAAAACCGCAGCGGGTGCACCCGCTGGCCGGCCGAGTTGGTCAGGTTCTGCTTGTTGGTCCAGTCCAGCTCCGGCCACGGTCCCTCCAGCTCGTTGTCGGACCAGCGCAGGTTCCGGATCCGCACCAGGTGCCGCAGCTCCCGCGGGCCCGGCCCCGACAGGTTGTTCCAGCTGAAATCGGTCACAATAATCTGCCGGGGAAACTGGCTGACCGGCAACGTCCCGGCAATCCCGCTGGAGGGGGCGTTCAGGGTCCGCAGACTCCGGGGAGCCTGCTCCGGCAGCTGTGCGTCCCGAAACTTGGTAAAACTGACCACAAACGAGTTGATCTGCGGCCAGGTCCCGTCCAGCCCGTAGGCGGGAAATCCGCTGGTAAAGTTGGTGCTGCGGATCACAAACGTCTGCATGCCGGTGGCCCCCGACAAGTCCGGGAACCGCCCGGTAAAATTGTTTTCGCTGATCCGCAGGCTCTTCAGGCTGGTGAGGTTCCCAAACTCGGCCGGCAGCTCCCCGCCCCACGCATCCTCGGTGGCCGCCCCCGGGCTGCTGTTGAGGGCCAGGTGCTCCAGCTGCCTCAGCCGGCCGATCGCGGGGGGAATCTGCTGGTTGTTGCCCCCCAGTCGGTGGTTGTTGCCCAGCCACAGCCCCCTCAGGGCGGTGGAGCTGAACACCGCCGGGTCCACCCGGCTGATATCGCTCCAGGTCAGGGCAAACCACTGCAGGTTCGGCAGGTCAAAACTGGCGGGAATCTGACCGGTAAACTTGTTGCCGGCCCCCTGGTCGGTCTTGCCGGTATGGATGTCGCCCCCGCCGGTGCGCGTCTGCTCGTGCAGGTCCGAGTGCTTCGGCATCACGTTGCTGGAGAAGTTCAGATACAGGTACTCCAGCGAGCGGGGACCGCTGAACAGGGCCTCCGGCAGCGGGCCCGAGATCCGGTTGTACAGCACGTTCAGGTACCGCAGCCGCTTCAGGTTCCCCAGACTGGCCGGCAGCCCCTCGGTCCCCCGCAGGTTGTTGTCGGCCAGGTCCACCCGGACCACCCGCCCCTCGGCGTCCACCTGCACCCCGTACCAGCTGTCGCTGACCGGACCGTCCAGCCATCCCCTGTTGTTGTCCCAGCCCGGACCGCCCGTCGCCTGGTACAGATCCACCAGCGCCTGGCGATCCCCCGATACACTGTCCAACGTCTGGGCAGACAGCAACA
>NZ_JBINJF010000086.1:0-1672 GCF_043951865.1 Halalkalibaculum sp. DA3122 | reverse complement strand
TAGTAGAGGGCATCGCGCCACTGGTCATCTTCGTTCTGGACCAGCGGAAGCAGCGATTGGCCCTGCATCCCGGCCGGTACCTCAACGCCGGCCAGTTCCAGCAGCGTGGGGGCCCAGTCAATGTTTTGGACCAGCTCGTCCACCTCCTCACGGGTTGCCATTCCCTCAGGGAACTTCATCAGCAGCGGGGTGCGCATCGACTGCTCGTAGATAAACCGCTTGTCGAACCAGCCGTGCTCGCCCATGTAAAACCCCTGGTCGGAGGTGTAGACCACCAGGGTATTCTCATACAATCCCTCCGCCTTCAGGTACTCCAGCAGGCGGCCCACATTCTCATCGAGGGTACGTATGGTCGCCAGGTAATCTCGCATGTAGCGTCGGTATTTCCAGATCGCCCGCTCGCGCTCGCTCATGGCCTCCCAGTTCTGCTTGAATTCCCGGATAATCGGGTCGTAGTGGGCATCCCAGGCGGCCTTCTGCTGCTCGTCGAGACGGGCGTAGCGGTCGTTGGCGTACATCTCGCGGTATTTCGTCTGTATTTCGCCCTCCTCGTCCAGCAGTTTCAGATCGTAGACCAGGTCCATATCCTCTGTGGCGATGCTCATCCTGGTCTCGGCCGCCGGGATGCGCATCGGAATACGCTGCGGCTGCTCGCCCATCTCAGTTTTCAAATAGCGCTTGCCCGTAAAATCGTCAAAGAAGGTATCCGGGACCGGGAGCCCGGCATCCTGAAAGGCCCCCAGCGCAGACGTGTCGGGCATCCAGATGCGGTGGGACGCCTTGTGGTGGACCTGCAGGGCAAAGGGCTGGCCCGGGGTTCGGTTTTCCAGCCACCGGATACTCTTATCCGTAATCACATCCGTTACATACCCGTGCGAGCGCGCCGTATCGCCGTTGGTGATAAAATCGGAGTTGTAGTAGTCGCCCTGCCCGATCAGCCGCTCGTAATGGTCGTAGCCGGTGGGCGTGCTCCGCAGGTGCCACTTGCCCACCAGTGCGGTCTGGTAGCCCGCCCCCTGCAGCAGTTTCGGAAACGTTTGCTGGCGGCCGTCAAAGGCCCGCCGGTTGTCGAGCTGCCCGTTCATGTGGGAATGCTTGCCGGTCAGCAGCGTGGCACGGCTGGGCGCGCAGATCGAGTTGGCGACAAAACTGTTGACAAATGTGACCCCCTCCCCGGCAATGCGATCCAGGTGGGGCGTCTCGATAAATCGATCGTCATATGCACTCAAAGTCTGGTAGGAGTGATCATCGCTCATGATAAAGACAATATTGGGTTTCCCTGAGTAATCCTCCGATTGAGAGCGGTTGCAGGAGGTGTAAAAAACCACGAGCATTAGCAGTATAACAGAAGTACCCCAACTGCGGTAACAGGAGTTATTCATATGAAGTCCGGTTTTTTTCTGAGGATCATTACAGTGTAATGTAATTTTACGTTTTGCTACTCTTAAAAAGCTCACTTTCCCGGCACCTTATGGATCGTCAGGTAGATCGTGTCGGCGTACTGCCTGCCACCGACCGACTCCAGTGTCAGTTGAATACGCATTTGATCAACGGGCTGCAGATCTTGATCCGAGATTTGAATCAGAATCGTTTTGCCATCCTCAGACAACTCTGCGCCTTGTACGGGAACATCATCCTGGCCGGTTTGCTCTGGATTTTTCACCGACCAGTC
>NZ_JBINJF010000085.1:0-1676 GCF_043951865.1 Halalkalibaculum sp. DA3122 | reverse complement strand
CACGGCCACTACCAGCATGGTGAAGACATCGTACTGTCGTACTCCATTATGGGGCGTAAGGTGTTGGAAAAGCCATCATCTCACATGCTGGAGGGTATCCCGGTCATCCGGCACACCATGACTATAGCGCCGGGAGATTCCTGGCGTAAAATTATGCTTGGTGGGCTCGGAGATTGGGACAGTAACACTGTCAAGGAAGGCGTGTTTGCACTGAACAATCCCAATGCGAGCGAAGGACTTGGCGAGGAGAATTGGGGCAGCCCGCACCAGAGCCTCGTGATGACTGCACCCGGAGAAGGAAGTTCTATTGACGGTTTCTTTGCCGCGGGCGTGCAGGGAGATACCGAAGGCATGCGGTGGGTCATCGACGAGCCTCATCATCTCGGGCTCTATATTCCGCCTTCTGACCAAGAACAAACAATCACGATCCACCGCTTCAGCGGGCAGGGGCAGGCGCAGTACCGGGCCTTCGCCGGGTACCTGTCGGATGTGCAGGGGAGCCCCATCCCGGATCCTGTCGAATATACCAAGGGCGGGGAGCGCGTCTGGAAACAGACCGTGGTCACCAAAGGGCAGTTGAATGCCGGCCGCCCCCACTACGATCCCATCCACTACGGGGAGGCCAACCAGGAGGCACCCGAAAACCTGGTCACCATTCCCGAAGGCTATCCATACACCGTTGATAAAATTACCCTGCCCTTTGAGAATCCCTGGAACAGCTGGATCCGTCCCTCCGGGTTCGACTTTTTCGGCGATGGCCGTGCGGTGGTCAGTACCTATGCCGGTGACGTATGGATGGCGGAGGGCATTGACGATGACCTCGAGGAGATTTCCTGGCAGCGTATTGCCACCGGCCTGTACGATCCCTTCGGCGTAAAGGTGAAAGACGGGCGGATCTACGTGATCTGCCGCGACCGCATCATGCGCCTGAACGACCTGAATGGAGATGGCGAGACCGATTTTTACGAATCATTTTTTGCGGATACGGACGTCTCGGATGTGCCCGTTCAGGCCTACAACTTCTCGCTGGAGACCGACAGCAAGGGTAATTTCCTGTATGCCAAAGCGGGCCAATATACCAACAACGATGAGCCGGGTAATCTGATCCGTGTCAGTCCGGATGGCAAAACCCAGGAGTCTGTGGCCATCGGCTTCCGGGCTCCAAACGGCGTAACGGTTGATCCCCGGGATCGCATCTTTGTCAGTGATAATGAAGGAAACTGGATGCCGGCTAACAAAATTAGTATCGTGGAAGAGGGCGGATTTTATGGGTATATCCCCTCGATTAAATCTTCTGTAACAAATCCAGGTTCCAAAGAATACCAGATGCGCCCGGACCTGGCCAAGTACCCTCAAGACGGGGCGGTTCTGCCGCTGAGTTTTGACAAGCCGATTATCTGGATGCCCCGGGCATTCGACAACTCCCCGGGCAACGGCGCGTGGACGCCGACACAGTGGGGCCCGCTCGGGGATCGCCTGATCTGGACCAGCTTCGGGAAAGGGTGGGCCTACCAGGTGCTGACCGGCCAGGTGGATGGGACCACGCAGGCGGCGGTCTCGGCCCTGCCGTTCCAGTTTGACAGCGGCACCCAGCGGGCGGCGATCAATCCCGCCGACGGGCAGTACTACCTGGCGGGGCTGACGGGCTGGGATGATGCGTTTGCCCAGAAGTATGG
>NZ_JBINJF010000084.1:0-1676 GCF_043951865.1 Halalkalibaculum sp. DA3122 | reverse complement strand
CCATACTTCTGGGCAAACGCATCATCCCAGCCCGTCAGCCCCGCCAGGTAGTACTGCCCGTCGGCGGGATTGATCGCCGCCCGCTGGGTGCCGCTCTCAAACTGGAATGGAAGGGCAGAAACGGCGGCCTGCGTGGTCCCGTCCACCTGGTCCATCAATACCTGGTAAGCCCACCCTTTGCCGAAGCTGGTCCAAATGAGCCGATCCCCCAGCGGGCCCCACTCGGGGGGCGTCCAGGCCCCGTTGCCCGGGGAGTTGTCAAAGGCCTGGGGCATCCACACGATCGGCTCGTCAAAGCTGAGCGGCAGAACGGCCCCGCTTTTGGGATATTTGGCCAGGTCCGGGCGCATCTGGTATTCCTTGGGCCCCGGATGGGTCGCTCCCCGGTTGATGGTCGGGATATACCCGTAGAACCCTCCCTCCTCGACCAGGCTGATCTTGTTGGCCGGCATCCAGTTGCCCTGGTTGTCGCTGACAAAGAGGCGATCCTGCGGGTCCACGGTCACCCCGTTGGGGGCGCGGAAGCCGATGGCCACCGACTCCTGAGTGTGCCCGTCCGGGCTGACGCGGATCAGGTTTCCGGGCTCATCATTATTGGTGTACTGCCCGGCTTTGGCATACAGAAAGTTACCCTTGCTATCCGTTTCTAAAGAGAAGTTGTACGCCTGCACAGGTACATCCGAGACGTCCGTATCCGCAAAGAAGGACTCGTAGAAATCGGTCTCCCCGTCCCCGTTCAGGTCGTTCAGCCGCATGATGCGGTCGCGGCAGATCACGTAGATCCGCCCGCCTTTGACCTTTACGCCGAAGGGATCGTACAGGCCGGTGGCAATACGCTGCCAGGAAATTTCATCGAGGTCGTCGTCTATGCCCTCGGCCAGCCACACGTCCCCGGCGTAGGTGCTGACCACCGCCCGGCCGTCGCCGAAAAAGTCGAACCCGGACGGGCGGATCCAGCTGCCCCACGGGTTGTCGAACGGCAGGGTGATCTGGTCTACGGTGTATGGGTAGCCTTCCGGAATGGTGACCAGGTTTTCGGGGGCCTCCTGGTCGGCCTTCCCGTAGTGGATCGGATCGTAGTGCGGGCGACCGGCATTAAGCTGTCCTTTGGTTACAACAGTCTCTTTCCAAACGCGCGGTCCACCCTGCGTAAAGGTTTCCGGCTTCGTAATTACCCGTCCCTGCACCTCCGACAGGTACCCGGCAAAGGCCCGGTACTGGGCCTGCCCCTGCCCGCTGAAGCGGTGGATTGTGATTGTTTGTTCTTCGTCAGAGGGGGGAACGTAAAGTCCCAGATGATGAGGCTGCTCGATGACCCATCGCATCCCCTGCGTATCGCCCTGCACCCCGGCGGCAAAAAACTCACCCATAGAATCTCCTTCTCCGGGAGCGGTCAAGATCAAACTTTCATGAGGGTTATCCCAGTTCTCCTCGCTGAGTCCATCGGTAGCATTGGGATTGTTCAGTGCAAACACACCTTCCCTGACGGTTTCACTATCCCAGTCTCCGAGCCCACCAAGCATAATTTTACGCCAGGAATCTCCCGGCGCTATAGTCATGGTGTGCCGGATGACCGGGATCCCCTCCAGCATGTGAGATGATGGCTTTTCCAACACCTTACGCCCCATAATGGAGTACGACAGTACGATGTCTTCACCATGCTGGTAGTGGCCGTG
>NZ_JBINJF010000083.1:0-2011 GCF_043951865.1 Halalkalibaculum sp. DA3122 | reverse complement strand
GGCAAAGTTTAGGCTCAGCAGGCGTCCCATCAGGGTCTTGTCGAGCCGTCGATCGGGATGGTAGTCGATGTCGGTGGCGGCCGCCTGCTGGCGGAAGCCGGCCCTCCTGATCAGCCCTGCAATCTTCCGCTGCTGACGGTCCTCCCATTCGGCGTCAATGAGGGTGGCCATCACCTCATCGAGGGAGAGTTCGTTATAAAGATTGCTGGCCAGGGATTGCTGGTATAGTTCGGCCATGGCTCGAAGCCGCATGGCGCGCATTTTTTCCAAGGTGTTATTAGGATTCATCGTGTGGGTATTAGGTTGTCGTTTATTTGTAGTGGTTGCCTCCGCGAATATTGGAGTGATCCGGAATGTGATTTTCCAGCGGAAGTTCAGGGTCTCTGGTCTGATCAAGGTTGTTTTTGAGGATATTGGCGACTATCCGGTAACCGGCCCGGTGACCCTGGGCTGCCCGGTGGCAGGCGGCCTCGACTCGTTCGGGTGGATATTGTTTGGTCAGGGCCAGAATCCCCTGGGCCTGCTTGTAGCCGATCTCCGGGTAGTCGTACTGTCCGATCAGCCGCCGGATATAGCTCTCCGTATAGGGCCCGACGGCTGCGGCCCGCCGGGCGAACCATTTGGGATTCCAGTCGTTGTAGACTTGGTGAGTCGAGGGCATGTGGGCCCCAATGGTGGTGTACTTGCCGGCCGTTCGGCTCCGCCTGTGGTGGGCAATGCGCTCTCCGCCATAGAAGATCTCCACCACATCGGCGGCGAGTTGCACTTCCACATGGCGGCCCACGTAGCGGTGGGGCACGCTATAGTAGTTTTTGTCGGTCCCCAGGTAGATGTGGCTGATCTTCTGGACTTTGGCCCGCCTGTAGTGGCGCAGCTGGTAGGGGGCTGGAGGCAACGGGTCCAGGGCAGGCTGCTCGATCTCGAGGAACTGCTGGCGACGGGTGGTCGGGCGGTTGTGGAACCGGTAATCGTTGTAGGGACCCAACAGCTCCCGTATGGCTTTATTGAGCTCCTCCAGACTAAAGAAGGTCTGATTGGCCAATGGATAAAAAATGCGTTGGTACACCAGTCGGACAGCTCCTTCAACCAGGGCTTTATCCTGCGGGTGATACGGGCGCGTCGGATCCACTACGCATCCGTAGTGCAGGGCCAGGTCTTTAAGCGTTTTGTTGATCACGGGCGCGTATTTGTGCCCTTTGGCCACCACCGCCTTCATGTTGTCGGCCACGAGGGCGTTGGGTACCCCGCCCAGCCAGTCCAGGCCATCGGTGACGGCCCGGACCAGATCCTCCCGCTTCTGGCTGGCGGTCGCCTGCACGTAGGTGTATTGGCTGCACGGCAGCAGCGCTACAAAGACCTGGGCTCGGCGAATCTCCCCCGTGTCGCGATCGACGTACGAAAGCGTCTTGCCGGCAAAGTCCATAAACAGCTTCCGGCCGGCCTGATGCCGCAAAATCCCACTGGCTTTTGTAGTGTCCTTCCAGGCGTTGAAGTGATGGACAAACTGGGTGTAGCGGTAGCCGTCGGGGTGGTCGGCCAGATAGCTTCTCCATAAGGTTTGGAGCGTGCAGCCGGTTTTACGGAGTTCTTTGGCAAAGGTGGGGAAATACCCGGCCAGCTGCTCATAGCGCCCCTGATCTTTGGCGTCGGCCTGGGGAAACAGTCCGGCCAGCTCGGCCTCCGAGAGAGCCTCCAGCTGCTGGTAGCTGAGCTCATGCTGGCTAAAAGCCCGAACATAACTGTTGACGGTATTCCGGGACAGGCCCAGCGCCTCCGCTACCTTGCGGTTGCTCAGGCCTTTGTGTTTTAGTTGAATGAGTTGTTGTAGGTCCATAATGTCGATTCGTTGCCCTGCCATTAATTTTTTTACGGCAAGGTACGCATTATGGAAAGTGGCACAATGGCGACCGAAATGGTCCGGCGATCACCTACCTAAACTGGCACAATGACCTCCGAAACGGATGGCACAACATGGCCGAAATGGGTGGCACAATGATCTCCGAAATAGCCA
>NZ_JBINJF010000082.1:0-2128 GCF_043951865.1 Halalkalibaculum sp. DA3122 | reverse complement strand
CGGATCTCAAACAGCAATGGTTTCTTAACGCTCCGGCTCCGGGCACTGTATTCCACAAAAATTTCTGCAGGGCGGATGGAGAATAAAAATTTCTAACAACGAATAACAAATTTCGAAGGGGGTGCAGGGGGATGTTCAATGAGGAATGAAAAATGAAGAATTAAAAATGATGAATTTCGAAGAGGAGATCGTATGAACGAGGTATAGCATCATGTCCAAGACCGGAAGAATTGCTGTCTGACGAGGGAGCGAGCTACAAATTGCTACCCTGCCCTTCCCGGCCTTGAATGGGGCGCGGAGGCCGTGCCGGTATACCTTGTCTGATGGTCAGCTCGGCTCGAAACCTGCGAGGTTTGTACTCCGGAAGGGATGCCCCCCCCTCAAGGTCATTACCTTTCCGGGAAGGGAAACCTCGCAGGTTTGGGATCAAGGCCTTGTTCGGTACGCCGGGGGGTTTAGAAAGGGTATTGTTCTCTATCCCTCCACGCCTGCACAGGCGGCAGCGTTTGGCCCATTCACCGCCTTGATTGTTGAGTCCCTTTTGGATCAAGACAAAAGGGACAATTCAATTTATTTTATATCCTGATCCTGGAATCCCGGATGGAGGGTATCAGACAGTAATGGGTTCTTTTCGCTCAGGGCTGGATACTGGATAACATTCCTATTTTTCAAAGCTCTCTTCGAATTAGCTTTATAATTCTTTCCAGTTGCGGGACATGCTCATCACAGACTGTAAATACCGTTTCCGCATCTATGTCAAAGTAGTGATGGGTAATGATATCTCGCATCCCCATCACTTTTTTCCAATCGATCTGCGGATATTGGGGGAGTAACTCTTTGTGGGTTATCTTATCAATATTTTTCAGAGCCTCCCCAATATTTATTAACTGCATACAGATACTATCGAGTTTTTCAAGTCCCAAATCGCTATCCAGAAAGTCTGAAGCGGTCTCTATCTCCCTGAACCGTTTCTGAATCTGGTCGAGGGCCCAAAGCATATTGTCAAGGATATCAGCTACCACCTCATCATCATATTCATGCATACACGGCGTCTTTTTCTATTCTTTTCTTCAGATTGTTGTTCATTCTTTCGCGGTGTCGAACTATATCTACTTTCATCCCCAAATCTTCTTCAATTCTCTGCTTAATACCCACAAGAATGAGCAAATCGGGTTTTTCCAGTTCTACGACAATATCAATGTCACTGTCTTTATCGTTTTGTCCACGTGCATAACTGCCAAACAGACCAATTTTTGTCACTCCAAATTTTTGCTCAAATTCAGGCTTGTGATCTGAAAGATACTGTATGATGGTTTCCTTTTTCATTGCTGCCCGCACCAATTGTTAATACCTTTTTATCCGTTTCTCCAAGCTTCATCACAAAATTACTCATTCTTCTTTCTAAGTCATAATCCATACGATTGGCCGAACACGTTTTCACCTTGCGAGCAATTACTGATTATTAACTCCGGATAATTAACTGAGGGCCTTGCAAACCTTTTGAAGGTTTACCGAACCCCTGACTGGCATAAGTGACAAGTGTTTATCAGTTCAGATTAACAGGGAGTCGCTCTTTTTCTTATAAAAGCTGCTTCATCTTCTTTCCTTGTTCATTTTTTGTACGGCCAAAAAACGAACCAAAAAAATCGCCGGCGGAGGAAGGGAATTAGGAATGAAGAATTATGAATGAAGAATTTCGAAGGGGAGATCGTATGAACGAGGTATAGCACCATGCCCAAGACCGGAAGAAGTGCTGTCTGACGAGGGGCGCGGGCTACAAAATATACACCCTGGTCTTTCCCGGCCTTGAATGGGGTGCGGAGGCCGAAGCAGGCGTTTGTGGATGTTGCACCGGTGAGGACTTTAATAGCGGGCAACTTGCGGGACGGACCATCAACATCCACGCCTGCACAGGCTGAAGCGGGTGCCCCATTCTCTGCCTTGAGTTTTTGGTTCCTTTTGGGTCAAGCCAAAAGGGACACCTCGGTTGGGAAAACAGTCTCCTGTTTCACATTCAGGCTTCCTTATCCTCCTTCCTTGTTCATTTTTTCATCGATGAAAAAACGAACCAAAAAAATCGCCGACTGGGGATTTATTCGCCTTGCGGCACTCCGCTTCGGCTAAAAGA
>NZ_JBINJF010000081.1:0-2253 GCF_043951865.1 Halalkalibaculum sp. DA3122 | reverse complement strand
GTTCGTCGCCCGCCCCTCGTCAGACAGAAATTCTTCCGGTCTTGGGCATGGTGCTATAACTCGTTCAAACGATCTCCCCTTCGAAATTCTTCATTCATAATTCTTCATTCATAATTCCAGCCGCCTTCCGGCCTTGGATTTATGAGCCGCCCGGGACAAGCGCAGCGGCGGCGTGAAGAAAGAAACCGTGCAGGGCGGGGAGCAACGGCTGCACCCGGGATATCACAGCAGCAGAGAAACGGGAGGGCACGCCCGTACAATATCTCGGTTTCTTTTAGCCATAGCGGAGCGCGTCCAGGCGAATAAATCCCCCGCCGGCGATTTTTTTGGTTCGTTTTTTCATCGGTGAAAAAATGAACAGGGAAGGACGATGAAGCAGCTCTGCTCTAATTACAAAGCACCATACAATGTTGAGGTGTCCCTTTTGGCTTGACCCAAAAGGAACCAAAAACTCAAGGCGGGGAATGGGGCACCCGCTGCCGCCTGTGCAGGCGTGGATGTTGATGGTCCGTCACGCCGGTTGCTCGCTATCAAGCTCCTCACCGGTAGCAACATCCACAAACGCCTGCTTCGGCTTCCGCGCCCCATTCAAGGCCGGGAAAGACCAGGTTGTATATTTTGTAGCTTGCTCCCTCGTCAGACAGCACTTCTTCCGGTATCGGAATGATTGCTTGACACGTTCAAACGATCTCCCCTTCGAAATTCATCATTTCTAATTCTTCATTCATAATTCCCATCCTCCGCCGGCGATTTTTTTGGTTCGTTTTTTCATCGATGAAAAAATGAACAAGGAAAGATGATTAAGAAGCCTGAATGTGAAACAGGAGAATGTTTCCTACCCTTCATCAAACAGCACTTCTTCCGGTATCGGAACAATTGCTTAACACGTTCATACGATCTCCCCTTCGAAATTCTTCATTCATAATTCTTCATTCATAATTCCACCGGTCGTCCCTGCGGGATAGTCATTTGGTAAGTGAACGAAATTGTTCTTGCGTAGCCACGCCAGGATGACGTATATTTAAATAAAAACAATACGTCTTGCCATGAAAAGTAAATTAACACTCCGTTTAGATGAATCGCTGATTCGGCGGGCAAAAAAACGTGCCAAACAGAAAGGGACCTCCGTATCACAAATGGTTGCCGATTATTTTGCCCTTATTGAGACTGAGCAACCATCAATTAACCGCGACCTTCCTCCCATTACTGCTTCGTTAACGGGTATTTTAAAGAATAAAGAAGTTCAGGAGGAAGACTATAAAAAGCATTTGGAGGAGAAGTATCTGAAATGAAAGTTCTCTTCGATACAAATGTACTACTTGATGTTTTTATTGAGCGGGAACCTTTTTTTGAAGCTTCTGCCCAGGCAATCGGGTTGGCTGAAAAAGGAGAAATCGAGGGATGGATTTGTGGTACAACCGTCACTACGATCTTTTACTTATTGGCAAAACAACTATCTTCAAAAAGCGCCACCCAGCATGTTCGGGAAATACTTAAAATCTTCAATGTATCAAACATTAATCGTGTGGTGTTAGAAGATGCTTTGGATAGCGATTTTAATGACTATGAAGATGGAGTCCTTTATCAATCGGCTATTCACGCTAATTTAGAAGCCATCATTACCAGGAATCAAAAGGATTTCGATAAAAGTAAGATTCCGATATATAGTCCTGCCGTATTTTTGGAAGCCTTGGATACGTTAGAATAATTACGTTTACCTGAAACAAGAGACTGTTTTCCCCAACCGAGGTGTCCCTTTTGGTTTGATCCAAAAGGGACGAAAAAGATCAAGGCGGTGAATGGGGCACCCGCTGCAGCCTGTGCAGGCGTGGATGTTGATGGTCCGTTGCGCCGGCTGCCCGCTATCAAAGTCCTCACCGGTGCAACATCCACACCCGCCGGCTTCGGCCTCAGCGCCCCATTCAAGGCCGGGAAGGGCAGGGTAGCAATTTTTAGCTCATGCTCCTGTACTCAAATAAGCCGTCGTTGGTTTTATCTTTCATTTTTCATTCTTCATTGAACATCCCCCTGCACCCCCTTCGAACATCATTTACCGCTTTTCAATCGTAACTGCCACAAGGGGGAACCCCCCGCGCTCTTCTTCCCGGTACCCCTTCGAAATTCATTATTTCTAATTCTTCATTCATAATTCCAGCCGCCTTCCGGCCTTGGATTTATGAGCCGTCTGGTGCAAACGCAGCGCAGGCGTGAAGAAAGAAACCGTGCAAGACAGCTCTCAGCGTTACCGGATGA
>NZ_JBINJF010000080.1:0-2382 GCF_043951865.1 Halalkalibaculum sp. DA3122 | reverse complement strand
GTAAACTAATTTTAAGCTACCTGTTGGAATACTGGCGCCACCCATTCCCCCTTTGAAGGGGGCGCAGGGGGATGTAGCTATTGTTTTACAAGTTCCTACAATGAGTGAGCGGCAGCTCATTTTTCAAATTATGGAAACCTATTTCATAGTACTTGCCAAAGGTATCTATCGTTAAATCCCCCTAACCTGCTTTGGAAGGAGGAATGTTTTTGCTGATTTCGGGTAATCGGACAAACAACTAAATCATGCTTTGTAATTTCAACATCCACCTGCTATCCCAAAACCCCAGCCATTTCCCGTTGAAGATGTTGTATCGACTGACCTCGGGAGCACAGAAGGAGTGGGTAGGACGAGAAGCCGGAAAATAACGTGCATATTAGGTTTTCATAATTATGAATGGTATCACTGGTTTCTAAAACAGTAATAACAGAGTCCGCCTGTTGATGCGGAATCTGCCTATTTAAAATCTGACGGAGTTAATCCTTTTTTGTGATCCCCGAAACCAAACATGGTGGGATCATAGTCCCCGATAATTTCCACATTACTCTCCTCCGGTATCTGATGATCCATATGCAGCGCCCAGTAGCAGCCGTTTACGATCAATCTTCGAAGGTCTTCGCTCACCAGTTCAATGGAAGCACCCATCGTGGTGGTAAACACCCGGCCGGTATTCCCCTGGTCACTTGTGTACTCTTTAATCCATGCAACCGGCATAGCTGATTTTTTCCAGTTAATCGGGCTTTCCGGGGTCATCCCTTCCGTAGATAATCCCCATACCAACACCTCCGGATCGCCGTGAAGCTCGCGGGTGCCATATACATCCGTTTCCCCCCAGATGTCTTGAACGCCACGTAAAATGGCATGATTTTCTCGTTCCTTGATCCCGTCAATAATACCACGGGTACCTTCCTCAGCGTGCACACCGTGGTGGTCGATCCAGGTTTCTCCAAGAATCTGTCGCCCGAATCCATCCTCCCATCCCCGTTCAGTACTTCTGAAGTCGTAATGCGCATAGGGGCTGTCGGGATTCCGTTTATACATAAAGGCGTGGGTGGCCGTCCGCATCCCCACCACCGGTTTCCCCGCCTGAAGATACTCATGAATATATTTCATCTGCTCGTCCGGCAGCTCGCGAAACCGGGTAAAAATAACCATCAGATCTGCAGATTGAAGGTGCTCCAATCCCGGGATGTTGGTCTGATGCTCGGGATCCACATGACCCGTTTCCGGATCGATGGCAAAAAGCACGGTCGTTTTAAACCCGTGGTGCTTCGCCAGTATCTCGGCCAGCAGCGGCAGCGCTTCTTCCGAACGATATTCTTCGTCTCCACTAACCAGCACAATGTGTTTCCCGTTACCCGGGCCTTCTGCCGGCTCGTAGGAGATCCACTCCGTACCCTGCTGAGCCTGGGCCAGTTGCAGACTGGTGAAAGCTAAAAAAAACATCCCTGCAATCAGGGGTACCAATCTTTTTCCAAACGCTTTTATATTCCGATATAAGTTTTGTTCCATTGTGCCAGTATTGAGTTTAGATATGTAATTTTTCTTGTTGCAAACTAAATGCCCAGTTTCCATAAGATCGCAATATCTTGCCGTTGTATCCTTGCTGGAGATATTCCGACTGTTTATATAACATTTTTAAATTGCATCCCCCATTTAAGACCTCATTCCTCAGACGTACTTTTTGCCACCCACCGAATCGCCTCCAGGATATGCATGCGACCGAATTCGGTATCCAGGGAACGCAGGTCGTGGCCCAGCTCGGTATAGAAGAACCGGCTTCCATCGTACTGGCGCGTCCATGAGACCGGGTGATCCTCGCCCATCGGGGTGGCTCCCTGTTCCAGGAAATAGTCGCGCACCGGCTCGTAGGTGGACTCATCCACCCGCAGCAGCACCTGCACCCCCTCTAGGCCGGTAACCGGGCGCGTGTGGTTGTGCCAGTCGGCCGAGTACCAGAATTCCGGCCCGTATCCCTCGACCGCCGGATGATCCCGGGCCTGCGGGTCGACCATCACTTTTGCCCGCTGGTAGTTTGAGTCACTCTCGAAATCACACCCTCCCAGCTCCGAAAACCACTCCCAGCCCTGCTGGCGGACCAGCGCGGCATGCAGCCCCACGATGCCGCCGCCGGCCTGGTACCATTGCCGAATGGCGGCCCGCTGCTGCTGGCTGAACACCTGGTCCAGCTCGTTGGCGTTGTTGATAAGCAGCACATCGTATGCCCGCAGCGATTCTTCGCTGATATCGGACGGGGTTTCGGTGACATCCACGCGCATCTGGTGGGCGGCTCCCAGCCGGACAAGCCAGCCGTTGATCAGCGGGATCTCCGCATGACGATACCATCCGGTGCCTGAGAAGACCAGCACACGCAGGGAATCC
>NZ_JBINJF010000007.1:0-173451 GCF_043951865.1 Halalkalibaculum sp. DA3122 | reverse complement strand
GATTTGTGAGCCGCGGTTTAGTTATTTGTTACTGGTTTATTAGTTATTTGGCTAAAATGCTGAACTAATAACTAATTCCTAATAACCAATAACTATTTTAACCGGTGATCATATGTTAATACCCGATTGAGGAAGGCTAAATAATCCTCGCGGTAGATCAACGCTTAGGAGTTCAGATAGTGTAAGCTTACCGATTGTATGGATTTTGCAGCCGTATGGGATTCCCATTCTCGTCGATAACTTCCATATCATACCGAATGACAATGTGCGTGCCTACCGGAGCGTGATAATACAGGTACCAGGCCGCCGTCTCGGAGGTGCCGATACAGCCGTTGGAAGAGGGGGTGCCCAGGGTTTCGATGTTGGTGATGGGGTGGATAAGCTGGCCATAGCGCAGATCGTTTATTTCGGGTTCCAGCCACGGCACGTTGGGCAACGCGGTCTCTACGCCATCGTCCCGACGGGTGACGTGGTAGGGGTGATTGTTGACGGGATTGATAAAGGTGGGTTCTTTTACGTGTCGGATGATGGTTCCCTCCCCGGTATGGGTGCGCAGATCGACAACTCTGCCGGCCATGGCCAGGTACTTATGCTCATTGCTGCCCACGCGCACCGGGGATTCATGGATCACGCTATCGTTTTGCCAAATGCGGAGTTTGAATTCAGGTATGTTCAGATCAAGCCAGGTCTGTTCGAAAAGCAGTTTCAGGCTGGTAATTCCCCGCTCCTTTAAGTCATAATAATCGGTAGCCGCCAGTGAATCGATCATCCAGGATTTATTGCGAATGATCAAGTGCTCAGAAATCGGGTAGGTGAGCAATGAGTCAAATCGAAATACGATTTTGTCCATCACCTTAAAATAGTCCTTGACCTTTACCGTATCCTTAAAAAAGTGGAGGGGCTGAGAGTTGCTTGAAGAAGTCTTGATTCCGGAAATATTCTAAAAAAAACTGTGGGTTCTTTTTTGTTGTAGAAAATCAGAAGAAGCGTAGCCGTTACTAACAGAAAAAATATGTTTCGGAATGTTGTCATGTGCATGGATCTATCTATATGATTGATCTCATATCAGAGATATATCATTAATTGGTTTCCCTGGTATTGCAGACGTTTCGCAAACCACCCCATCCTCTGATATCGGTTTCTCATCTGTTCATCCTGAACTCGATGAATGCATAAATTCTTTTCCCACTTCATCAAGTGGTACATAAACAACAAAACAGTTAAGCGGTTCATAACTTTATGTTTATTGGTGTTTATCTTGCTGGTTAAAATTTCACAATATTTTGATATCAAGAAGTGCTTATTTTATTGACAAGGCGTGTGATATAAATCCTTGGAATTTTGTAAAGTGAACTATTACATGCGGGGCTCTTACTTGTATCACTTTCTGGACACCATTGGCCGTGGAAAACTTCATAGTTCGACTGGTCTCTGACCAAATAGAATTTTTAAGTCTATCCAATCATGTGCCTATGCATTTGGATGTGGTAGTAAACCTCTCAATGAAAAATCCTTCTCTTCTATTTCGATAAGGCTGTCTAAACAAAACAACGCATTATTTTGATTTGTTTGTGTAGGTGAAAGTTGTACACTGGCTGACGAAAAAACATTACAAATAGGTTTATCGGCAGGTTCTATATTTTCAATAGTTCTTAAAGAGAGTCTTTGAAATATTGAATTTGTACAGTCGTGAGCGGCACTATGGTGTTGCTAACGGCAACCCCTGAATTAACGGCCGAGGGCTTCTTTTCGAGAACTTCCGGTTCAAGGAAATCTCAAAAGTGTGTACAAACGGCCAACTTCTGCCGACACTTGAATAGTGCCGGCATTGAAAGCCAGTGGTTGAGGGTGCCCCTTTATTGGGGCTGAGAACATACCCCTTGAACTTGACCCGGGTAATACCGGCGCAAGGAAACCGTTGGCTTTTTTGATTTGAACTCCAATATATACCGCAATTCGGTGGCTATATCTTCTCCCGTTCCTCTAGACATTATAGAGTCCAATTTACAAATAGCAACCGATCTTGCGACTACCTCTGTACCGATTGTTTCTCCCGATCTCGATGCCATCGACATCCAGAAAAAACTAACAGAACAAGCCTTTGAGTGTGCCTCCCATATCATTGTTTGTGATGGCCCCAGGTTTGTGGGATTGATACGAATTGAAGATCTGTATTCCGCTGGTGATCACTTGATGGCAAGAGATATTATGGATGAGGAACCCCCGACGATTAGACCGGGAGTAGACCAGGAAGTGGCGGCATGGACCGCGGTGCACCACAAGGAATCGGCCCTGGCGGTGGTAAACAAAGAGGGAGAATTTATCGGCTTGATTCCGCCTTATCTGCTACTACAAGTCCTGCTAAAAGAGCACGAAGAGGATTTGAGCCGGGTGGGTGGATTCTTGCAGGATACGAACAAAGCACGAACCGCGCTGCAGGAACCAATTTTCAAACGCTTTTGGCACCGGCTGCCCTGGTTGTTACTTGGGCTTTTGGGAGCGTTTATTGCCGCGAAGGTGGTGAGTGGATTTGAGTCCAGGCTTCAGGAAGAGTTAACCATTGCCTTTTTTATTCCAGGAATTGTATACCTGGCCGACGCAGTGGGTACGCAAACGGAAGCAATTATTGTACGTGGGCTCTCCGTGGGAGTGACCATCAAGAATGTGCTCTGGCAAGAGTTGCTCACCGGCATAACCATAGGGATTGTATTGGCAGCGATTTCATATCCATTTCTCCTTTGGAACTGGAGTGATCCACAACTGGCGTTTGGAACGAGTCTGTCCCTGCTTGCAGCCTGTTCCACGGCCACATTAGTTGCCATGGTACTGCCGGTTCTGTTCAACCTGATTGATATTGATCCGGCCTTTGAAATGGTCCCATCGCAACCGTCATCCAGGACGTGCTGTCTATCCTGATCTACTTTTTTATCACCACGGCCATCATGTTCTGAATAGCTATTGGACGGTACCCCACCCTCAACCTCCAACGCCAGGCCATTACAAGGGAGTTTCGCCTGAATATCCTGTGTAGGAAAACCCCTCTCAACCATTTGGTAGAAGCACCTATAGGGTTGGTAACTCGTTTTAAGGAAGTTAAAGTTATTAATGCGCAGCTTGATGCATTAATAGATTAACTCTCATCGGAGAAAACAGTCATGTTTGAGAATCGAAAAGAGGCAGGTATAGAGCTGGGCAAGGCCCTCAAAAAATACAAATCGGCAAGGCCTGTCGTGTTGGCTATTCCTCGCGGTGGAGTGGAAGTAGGGTATTATGTAGCACGAGCCTTGGAATGCGACTTTGATGTAATCATCACCCGTAAACTCGGCTATCCTCAACAGCCCGAAGCTGCCTTTGGAGCACTTGCAGAGGATGGAAGCCTGTACCTTGACCCGTGGTCAAACCAATATCTTACCAGAGATATTATTACCAATGTTCAGGCAAAGGAAAATAAGGAAATCCAAAGACGCATTTTGAAGTACCGCAATGGAAAGGAACTGCCCAGCCTGAGGAATCGTGTAGTCATCCTCGTGGATGACGGTATTGCCACTGGAGCGACCATTTTTGCTGCTCTTAGAATGTGTCGAAAGCACCAATCCAAAAAGATCGTAATAGCAGCTCCGGTTTCGGGACTAACCAGGCTCACTGCACTTGAGGCCGAAGCAGATGAAGTGGTTATACTGGATAAATATCAATATTTAGCAGCCGTTTCACAGGGATATCGTAATTTTACGAACCTTAGTGATGAAGCTGTGCAACGCTACCTGAGTAACTGGCGTAATCAAACAATAAAATCTTCTCCAGCCTAATTGGCAGGGATTTCCCTTACATGAGCTAGAAGAACATTTCTTACATGCCGTTTGGTTTCAAAGCCTATACCCATCTGTTGTTTCCTATCGTAATTTATTTGAGTAATGAATTTAACAAGGAGAACATTATGGCTTACAAAAAACTACTTTTTCAGACTTCAGCCAGGGAGAAACTCTTGAAAGGAGCTACCACTCTTTATGATGCCGTTCGCATAACCCTGGGTCCGAAATCCAAATCAGTGTTGATTGGCAAAAAATGGGGAAAACCGCTCGTATGTAATGATGGCGTAACTATTGCAAAAGAAATGGACCTGAAAGACCCCGAAGAGAATCTAGGGGCTCAGGTGTTGAAAGAAGCTGCCGAGTGTACCGGTGACCTGGTGGGGGATGGGACCTCTACATCAACAATTTTGGCTTATACTATTTTTGCCGAGGGACTCAAAAATGTGGCTGCCCGGGCCAGTGCTATCGAGTTGAAGAGAGGGTTGGACCGGGGATTAGCCGTTGCTGTTGAGGCATTAAAAGAAATTTCCAGACCGGTAAAAACACACAAGGAAAAACAGCAGGTGGCCACCATATCGGCGCATAACGATAGTGCCATTGGCGACCTGGTGGCCGAGGCTATCGATAAAATTGGGCCTGAAGGAGTGATTACGGTGGAGGAGGCCAAAGGTACGGAGACCCAGGTTGAAGTCGTAGAGGGTATGCAATTCGACCGTGGATATCTTTCCCCATACTTTGTGACAGATGCCGAGAAGATGGAAGTTGAAATAGAGAATCCCCGAATTCTGCTGTATGACAAAAAGATCAGCAATATTAAAGACTTGCTTCCCATGTTGGAAGAGATGGCCAAACAGCAGACCGGGCTTGTGGTGATCGCTGAAGATGTGGATGGGGAAGCCCTGGCCAGCCTTGTGGTGAATCGAATTCGGGGTGTCCTATCCTGCGTGGCCATTAAAGCACCGGGCTTTGGGGACCGCCGGACGGCCATGCTCCAGGATATCGCCCTGCTTACCGGCGGGCAGTTGATATCGGAATCGCTGGGCATGAAGCTTGAGAATATTACTACGGAGATGCTGGGTTCGGCACAGCGCATTTTGGTGGACAAAGATACGACAACGGTTATCGGCGGAGGTGGAGATAAAGGGGCCATCGAAGGGCGATGCAACGAGCTTCGCAGGCAAATCGAGAAATCAGATTCTGACTACGACAAAGAGAAACTGCAGGAACGACTGGCCAAACTCTCGGGTGGTGTCGCCGTTATCCGGGTGGGCGCACCTTCCGAAACGGAGCTCAAAAGCCGGAAAGAAGCTTTCGAAGATGCCATCAGCGCCACCAAGGCGGCCATTGAAGAGGGGATCGTACCGGGTGCCGGCCTGGCCTTGTTGAGAACAACTAATGCCGTTGAGGAAGAGGCCAAAAAAACAGAGGGAGATGAAAAAACGGGTATCCTCATATTGCGGAGGGCTTTGGAAGCACCCGCCCGGCAGATTGCTGAAAATTCGGGAGTCGATGACGGGGTAATCGTTGAAAAGATGATGGCCGGGGATGGGAACTATGGTTTTGATGCCGCGCAAAACCAGTTTGTCGACCTGTATAAAGCCGGTATTATCGACCCGACCAAAGTGGTTCGAATCGCGCTCGAAAATGCCGTATCGGTGGCCGGGACACTACTGCTTACCGAAGCGACGATGACTGAAGTCGAAGAAAAGCCCAAAAGCTTCCGTGATGAAGCCGCCCTGGAAGATGGTATGCTAGAGTAAAACAGGAGTAATCGGTTTTTTGGGTACCTTATTCATCTACATCGCTTGCAATATATTTCGAATAAGATGTGAGTAACGATTTACCATATTTAACCTTAGCAATATGGATGGCATACATGTAATTCAGGAATACGCATCTATGTCGGAGAAAGATGCCCCACAGAACTCCCCTAAAGAGTTCCTGACTTTTTGTGGCGTGTTGGGCCTGGGACGACTAGTCATTGAAGGGAAGGAAAATGCCGTTGAGCTCTTACGAAGAGCCGCTTCCGATGAACGCTGGCGAATTCGGGAGGCCGTAAAAAAAGCACTACAGATTATTGGGAAACATGATTTGGGCCAATTGTTTATTATCGGCAAAGACTGGATTAATGGAAATATGTATGAACAAAGAGCAATCCTAACGAGTATTTGCAGGGAGGAATTTTTACGGGATCCCAGTTATGCAAGAGAGACTTTCCACTTACTTGAAAAAGCAATGAACAGTATTGCCGGAGCGAAAGCATCTACCCGGGAATATAAATTATTGAAAAAAGCATTGGGTTATTACTGGAGCAGTGCCATCCTTGCTTGCCCGGAGCAGGGAAAGCCGATGTTTGAACATTGGCTGTTATCAAATGATCCGAACATCAGATGGATCTTGAAAAAAGCCTTAAAGGATAAGCAACTTATCAAAAAGGAGTCCCATTGGGTTGCTCGGTGTCGCCACAAAATCATAAATGTGCAAGATGAATTGTTGAAGTAGTCGTTCATATCCCACCCCCCCCCAAATAGGGTGATAGGGTGAAATAATATCGAAAGGGAAAATGTGATGAGGAGTTCTATTCAATTAGTAACGAATATCATGGGAAGGAAAGTAAAGAACAGGGATGGAGAGGATGTCGGAGTTATTCAAAATATCATGATTGACCCGGGGGATGGGATGATACTCTATATTATGTTATGCTATGCGGATTTCGTGGGTAAAATGCATCGTCACTTTGCGATTCCCAACAGTTTGATGAGACTTAAGAATAATCAGGAGAATGGCATTTTTTTTGAAATCGAAGAACAAAAATTATCAAGCGTAGAACGATTGTCAGATATCACAGGTACCACACATACTTTTACGAAGTATCAACGTGTATATGAGGTGGATCAGGATGCGCCGTGGTTTTCAGAGTTCCATCTATATACATAGCAATTATTTTAACAAAGCTTTATTGTGTTATTTATCTGAGCCTCCATTAACTCGCGGATCTCCTCACACCGAGTACAGCTGGTTACCAGTTGAGAAGCCCGGTTCAAGACGCCTTCAATACCAGGATATCATCACCGGTTGGCTTTGACGAGCTTCTGCAGCTCGCTGATGACATCGGTGAGCAATCGCCGGGTATGGGGACCCACGTCGGTGCTCGTACAGCTTAGTAGTTGGCTGCAAGCGAGGTGGGAATCAGGTTGTTGGGGCTGGGGAGAGGTCGGTTCTAGTTCGGTTTTGAGCGCCTTGGCCAGGGCCTGGGCCTCCTCTTCGCTGATATAGGGAGTACCAGCCGGTGGTTGTAATAGCTGCTTTTGTCCTCCCTGGCCAGCAAACAGCTGGGAGATCACGGTGAAAAACATGGGGGCATTCTCCTCCAGCATATCCAGCATGCGGCTGCCCGCGTCCCGGCCGCCGGCCCGCTGCTCCATCTCCATGCGGAATTTCACCTTTTCCAGTTCTGCGAGCTCTTTTTCGAGAGCTTTGAGGTCACTTCGGTGCATTTCCTTGAGCCGGTCAATCTCGTTGCGGTGGGATTCCTTTAGGTCGGCCAGCTCCCGCTGGTGGGTCAGCAGCGTAGCCGTTTTGTCTTCGGAGAGCTGGCGCTTGAGCCCCATGATTTCATCGACGAGCTGGCGAATCTTGCGGTCG
This sequence comes from Halalkalibaculum sp. DA3122, assembly GCF_043951865.1. NCBI lineage: Bacteria > Pseudomonadati > Balneolota > Balneolia > Balneolales > Balneolaceae > Halalkalibaculum > Halalkalibaculum sp. DA3122. The sequence goes on along the minus strand of NZ_JBINJF010000007.1, from coordinate 165,997 downwards.
GCGTCATGCAGCTCGCCTTCCAGCCGCAGGGCGCGTTGCTGGTAATAATTTTCAGGAGCGGTTCTGCTGGCGGCAGCAGGTTCTTGGCCCAAAGTATCGGGCTGATCCTCGGGTGGGTCAATGCGAAAGCCGATCACAATATCTTCGTCGATGCCGGTGTGCAGAGAGTACAGGCCCGGTTCTAATTTGAATATTGCTTTTACCACATTGAAGGGCTGCCGGAAGTTGAACGGTAGCTCTTTCTCTACTTGCTGGAGCCCGTTAGTAGTACCGGTAATGCGCCCAAAAATCGGCAGGCCTTGCTCCAGCTCTAGCAGGAAGGTGGCGTAGTCCCGCTCTTGGGGTTCGTTCGGCTTATTTTCCAGCGTTTCAGGCATTGGCTTCGTGTTCGTTGGCATGGGGTTATTGCGTCAGTGTGACCAATAACTGATATCAACGTAACACTAATTCAAATTAGGAAAAATACCCCGGGATGGGCTGGAACAGGGTGCAATGGGGTGTTAAAGAATGGGACAGATTGGGATAGATTGTTTTTTTAAAATACCCTTTTACGTTCTTGAACGTGATGAGTTAGTTCTCAAGAGTTGCGTCGGTCTCCTTGGCAAACCAAGCTGTCGCCTTTGCTTGAGTTGACGGTTCTCCTTACGGAGTCACCGCAGTTATTGCTTAGTGGGCCGATCTTGGTGGCGACCTCGTCCATATAGCCTTGTTTGAGCCAGTTTTGCATCGTCTTAAGTAATAACGGCACCTCTACTGGCTAATTCAGTTGGTACTGCAAATTTTCGGATGGGATGGGGCGTCGAAAATGTGGCATAAGTAGATCCATAAAAAGTAATGTGATTTTTAGTATAAAGTGTAGTGGTTATACCTCATGTTAAGTGTAGAATGGTTCAAAATTAACCGTTCTACACAAACCTAACCATGTTTTCAAAACACTTACGTAATACTCATATCGCGATAGTACTCCCAGTGATTTTAGTTCTTTTTCTCCATTTTACCGCTAACTGTCAGAATCAGCAACTGGGTAAAAGTACAGATAAATCTGTATTCGAAGCTTCTCTAGAATCGAATTCTGCTGAAATTCATAAAATAAAAAAAGCCTTCAAGCAACTTGATGTTCCAAGTCGCCCAAATCGGCTGAATATTTTTTCAGATATAAATTGGCTGTACGCCAAGGGAGCTTCTTCTGAGCGACTCGATGTAACCCTTCACGACCTGCCGGGTTCACTGCAACCTGTGACGATACGCCATCGACTGTTGGAGCCGGATAGCCCAATGTGGTACGTCACCCAAATTGCATTCCCGCGCCCCGTCACCCTCCGCATCAATGCTGATGATGGTGCGCAGGCCTGGTACGGCGGGCAACGCATATCGGTATATCGCGGACGCTTTTTTCATTTCCCCGCCAGCTCTTCACCTAAAAAGCTGGTAATCCGCGTGTTGAATAATGCCATGCACGGCGGACTCAACTCTGTACACGCTTACAACCATCAGGAATTCATGCACTATGAACGCTATCGAAAATTATACCGAAGAGTTGAGCTATTCGTTGAAAAGGCGATTCAGTTTGAAGAACTGTCTAATACCACAGTCAACACTATTTTATTAGCAATAAACAATCCAACCGAAAAGACTGTGGCAAGTGCTGAAAAAGCACTCAAACATCTGCCCTATTTTGAAACCCCACCCTATCTGCAGCACGTTGGTCCAGGGAAGTTATCGATCTTGTGGGAAACAGATATCCCCACATCGCACCAGGTTATTTGGGGATCTGACCCTGAACTTATGAATAATACCATAGAAAGTGATTCATCGTATAGAATGCATGAGATATCTCTATCAAACCTGGAGCCCGGCAAAACTTATTACTATCAAATAAAACAGCATGAAAATCGCTCCAGGGTATATCCCTTTAAACTTCCGAGGGACACCACTCACTTTGAGTTTGCTATCTGGGGCGACAGCCAGAGCGGGTGGGAAACTTTTGACCAGGTGGTACATGCCATGCAGGCGCATCCGCTTGAATTCACAGTAGGTGTTGGCGACCTGGCCGACCAAGCCTGGCGCCCTCAAGAGTATACACGGCTACTGCAAACCCTGCACCCGATGAGTGCTCACACCCCGGTATACCTGGTGCCAGGCAACCACGATTATGACGGTTTTTACGATTCCATGATCGCCAAGGATTTTCATAAATATGCCCGTAATGGTAACGAACCACCCAGAACCTACTACTCTTGGTCCAGTGGTAATGCTGCTTTTATTGCACTTGATCCACATAACACATTTCCGGTGGGCATTGAACCAAATTCTGACCAATACAAGTGGCTGGTCAGTGAACTAAAGAAGCCGTTTTGGACTGATGCTAAATGGCATTTTATTGTGCTGCATCATCCACCATATGCACAGGGCTGGCCGGGCTACCACGGGGAAGTTTCGGTTCGCGAGGCCTTGGAACCTCTTATCGAAAAGTACAATATCGATTTTGTGGTTGCGGGGCACAGTCATGCGTACGAGCGATTGATCAAACAATATGGGAATCAAACTACGTATTATATTGTGACCGGAGGAGCGGGTGGTAATATTACTACAAAACCGGAACTTTCTGATTACCCCAAAATGGATACAGTATTATTTACTCATCATTTTACACGCTGGCAAGTTCGGGCTGATACAATTTTATTCCAGGCTATTGACAATGATCGAAAGGTTCTTGATGAACTGACTATAACAAAATAAGGCAAAACCCCAACAACTCTGGATTTGGGTGTTCATTTTACGAATAGAAAAACCGAACCCTATCAAGCTTATATATTGAGGTTTATCGCATTCCAAAATGGGATTTCATTTCCACATTATTAGTTTTTTAATACACACTAGACGGTAATTTCCTGGGTCTGGAGTTGGTCATTTCCGCGAACCAATACTTCACATTTAAGATATTTTCCGTTTAGGCAGCTATTAAACATGAAAAAGGGGAAGGATGAGCTATCATCCTTCCCCTTAATTTTGAGTGTTTGGCTCTGGATTTAGTCCAGCTTATTCATCCCACCAAACATGCGTGTTGATACTGTTTTCTCCCTGTCGGCTAATCGCCTCATCATAATTCTGCTGGTTCGTGATTTGTGCCGAGAAGGGATATTCCATGCGGACCGGAATTTGGTCGTCATTGTCATTGGCGATGGATGGCTCCAGTTCAGGGAAGCCGGTTCGTTTCCAGTCATTCCAGGCTTCTAAACCTTGTCCGTAGAGGGCGATCCATTTCTGTTCGCCAATCAGCTGCAGGGCATTTGCGGGATCAAAATCAACCTCAGCTTCGGAAAGGTAGCTGTCGACCCCGGTAACTCCATGTTGATCAAAGGACGCCCGAATGCCTTTCTCATAATAACTTTCCACCGAACCGGAAATAAATCCTTTTTCGGCGGCCTCGGCCATCAGGAAATTCAGTTCAGCGTAAGTCATTATTACGCCGGGCGTCTCAGCCTTACGAAATGCCGACCCGATTTTTGAGGTGCGGTCCATACCCAACTTGGCAGCATCCTCTGGCATAAGGCCGTTCGGCACGCCTACATAGAGGCTATCCTGTGGCTTGGTTGCCGAAGTGTACTGCGTGGTATCCGCATATACTTCCAGCCGGGGATCGTTGAGCTGTTTGAGGCGATCAACCAGCGTTTTACTGACCCTGAACTGGTTGCGTCGGCCGGAGGGCAGCTCAATGATGGGATGTCGATTGGGCGGATTGGAAAGGTACACCAGCTGGGCGTTATCCTCATTGGAGTCAAACATATTGTCGTTTTGCACCAGACTTGCCAGCTTGCTGCTTACATTTTCCTTCCCGGAAATACGCATCAACAGACGAAAACGGAGGGAATTGGCAAACTTCTGCCATTTGCTCATATCCCCGCTGTAAAGAATATCACCACTGATTTCGTGATCGTTGGTTACGATCATAGAACTTGCCGTTTCCAACTGCTGCAGCAGATTGGTATAGATAACTTCCTGGCGATCAAACGCCGGTTGGGTAACGCCACCGTCAATACCCTGCAGGGCCTCGCTATACGGGATATCGCCAAACGAATCTGTTAGTAGCGAAAAGTACCAGGCTTTCATAATCATACCCACGGCCTGGTAGTTGGGATTTCCCTGCTCTTCTCCCAGCTTCTGGATGCGCTGGAAGTCCATCAGCGGACCGGAATACCCACCTTCCCAAAAACTACTGAATGAAGAGTTACTGTATATGTAGCGATCTTTGTCCGTTCCCTGGATGCGGGCCCAGTGCTGGACGATAAGGTTTCCAAACTCCATACCCACGGCTGCCCCCTGGTAGAGGTCTACGGCACTCTCCATGGCGTACGGTAGAATGATATTGGGATCTACATCTGTCGGGCTGTTGGGATTGGAATTTACATCCGTCAGTGACTCATCACATCCATATATAAACACGACAAGACACAGTACAGCAAGAAATAAAGATTTTTGAGTAGTCATGATTGATAAACTTGTTTTTAAATCGTTAGAGTGAGAGGGAAATATTGAAGCCGACGGACCGTGCGGAAGGGATCTGGCCAAACTCGAGTCCCTGCGCTATATCATTGGCAATGGCCGTTTCAGGATCAATATTGGGAGCGTTACTGTGCAGCAACAACAGGTTGCGCCCTGTAACAGAGACGTCGGCTGACTTGATTGGCAGGTTTTGCAGCCATCTGTACGGCAGATTGTATGACAGCGTCACTTCCCTGAGCTTGATATAGCTGGCATCGAAAATACTCATCTCAGTGTTGTGATACCCGTAATATCCCAGGTACCAGGAAGAGGCCGAAACGTTGGTGGTATTCGGGCTGTACGATCCATCGGGATTCTCGACGACACCGTCTCCAACGATACCATTTTCGCGCCCCTCAAGCGTAGAGGCCAATACACCGGCACGACGGCCAATCACGTTGGTGCCGGAGTAAATCTCTCCAGCGATGCTACCATCAATAAGTACATTCAGCGAAAGACCCTCGTAGCTGAAGGTGTTGGAGATACCGCCAGTCCAGTCAGGCTGGTAATTCCCCTGGATCCGTCCCTCGTCATAGAGATCTGGCAGACCGTTTGATTTGAAAATAATTTCACCATCTTCGGTGCGCCTCATACCACGACCGTAAAATGAACCAAAAGGTTCGCCTTCAACTGCTACAACGTCCAGCCTGAAGAGACGTCCACTTGGCAGCCGCAGGCGATCTACCCCTTCGGCCAGCTCCAGCACTTCATTCCGATTGCGGGCATAGTTGACGGTCAGATCCCACTGGAATGGACTTGAAGCATTGAGCGGTTGAATAAATGCAGACGCTTCAATTCCTCTGTTTTGAATTTTACCGGCATTAAATATTTGTGACTTGTATCCTGAAGAACTTGAGATGCCTGAACTGACGATCTGGTTCTTTGTGTACATGTCGTACCAGGTCACATCAAAAGCAAGTTTTCCATCCAAAAAGCGGAGATCGGCCCCAATTTCATAGGAAGTGGTAATCTGGGGTTTAAGACCTTTATTGGGAATCGTGTTCGATTCTGATGCTGTAGTGATGGCACCCCAGTTGGAGACAGCGGTACTGTACACCTGGTTCAACTGGTAGGGATCGGTGTCGGAACCGACCTCTGCATAGCTGGCTCTCAGCTTGGCGTAATCAAGCACATTATCGGAGATATCAAACATCTCGGTGAGCACGCCGCTCAGTGATACGGACGGATAGAAATAGGAGTTGTTATCGGACGGCAGGGTGCTCGACCAGTCGTTTCGGGCCGTCACCTCCAGGAACAGGTAATCGCGGAATCCCAGCTCCGAAAGACCGTACACGCTGTAGATCTGTTTTTCTTCATATCGATTTTGGGCTAAGGGGATCCCTTTTGCATTTCCCACATTATAGACCCCGGGAACCGCCAGCTGCCGCGCTTGCACCAGATTTTGCCGCATGGTGTGTTTCATCCAGTTGCCGCCGGCCGAAAAATCGAGTGAGAAATATTCGGAAATATTCTGTTCACCGCGAAGCAAAAACTCATAATTCTGCTCCGATATTTTATAGACATCTTCGGTGAACGCGCCCTCCGGAAACTCAATCCCGTTATAAGCTCTTTTGATCGTCCGAACATCGTTGAAAAAATCGATGCCCGCTTTTGCCTGGGCTGTAAGCCATTCGGTTACGTTGTAGGAAAGGGAAAGATTTCCGAACAGGCGGTCTCGGTCCAGTGCATTGGTATTTTCGTTTACGATAAAGTACGGATTATTGTGGTAGTTGGTATTCCAGTTCACTTCGTTACCGTGATCCTGGTATTCGGCTTTCAGGGCGGGAATATCAACCTGCCGGCCGAACCACAAAAACTGTTTCATCACGTTTTGATCGTCGTAACCGCCTCCCATACGGTTTCCGCTGCTTGTTTTTACGTAGTTTACGGAAGCCCGGGCGTTAAACTGGTCAGTTAGTTGGGTGCCTGCATTTAGTGAAATATTATTCCGACCCAAGTCCGTATTGGGGACCATGCCCGTTTCTTCGGTATTGGTGAACGACAGCCGGAAGTCAGCCTGCTCTCCTCCGCCGGTAATGGCAATATTGTTTGAATACTTCGTGCCCGTCTCGAAAAAGTCTTTCACATTGTCGGGATGAGATATCCACGGTGCTGGCTCGCCGTTGGAATTGAACTGAACAAATTCAAGTCCCTCATCCAGGGGCGGTCCAAAGCTGATATCGGAACCGTCGTTAACGCCATTGCGACCGTCCACGAATTCAAAATTATCCCCGACGCCCTGGCCGTATTCATTTTGATAATCCGGCAGAATCATCGGTTGCTGAAAGGACACTCCGGACTCAACTGTAACCCCAATTCCTTCGGCACCTTGTCCGGTCTTGGTTTTAATCAGTACCACACCGTTAGCGGCACGCGAGCCGTAAAGTGCGGCCGCATTAGGTCCCTTGAGCACGCTTATCGACTCGATATCGTTCGGGTTCAGATCGCTAATGGTATTCCCGTAGTCTATAGCAGATTTGCTGCCCCCGGCATCCGGACGAAAGCTGCCCGTTCCAGACTTGATGTTGCTGTTATCCACCGGCACGCCGTCTATCACAAACAATGGCTGGTTCTGCCCGGTAATGGAATTTTCGCCACGGATGACAATACGAGATGAACTGCCGATGCCCCCGCCGGCACTGGTCACCTTAATGCCGGAGACTTTCCCGCTCAGGGCATTCACGACATTTGTTTCGCTGCTGTTGTCAAGATCGGTTCCATTCACACTCTGGATGGAGTAGCCCAGCCGGGTGCGCTCCCGATCTATATTCAAAGCGGTTACCACCACTTCGGAAAGCTCACTGGCCTGCGGATAGAGGCGCACTGTGATTTCTTCGGAATCTTGAATCCTCACCACTTTATCCTGGTAACCGATAAAGCTAAAGACTAGCAGATCCCCTTCCGACAGATCATTGAACGAAAAGGTACCCTCACTGTCAGTCGTTGTTCCCCGGTCCGTACCTTTCACACGGATGTTTACGCCCGGAAGTGGCAGTCCTGAATCGCCGTCCAGTACCTGCCCACTGAATGGAAACAAAGCTGAAATATGTGAATACTCGTTTTCAGCTGAAAGTATGATCTTGTTGGATCGAAGATGATATGAAACGCCCACTTGGCCACATAATTCATCGAGGACGGCATTCAGGGGTTGTTGGTCTGCTTTAAGCCAGACCTTTTTGTTAAGATTAATTTTATCCTGGCTATAGATGAAAGATAAACCCGTTAGCTGCTCTAACTTCTGGATGGCTGCTACGAATGATACCTTCTGCTTGGTTATGGTGAGAACCTGGTCTTGGCCCGGAATCTGTAACTGGTATTGAGCCAGTTCATTAAATTGTGTTGGCTGGGCATACCCCGGAGTGGAAAAAAGTAAAACCAGGGCAAATAGAATTGATTTGGATAATAACTTTTTCATAGTTTAATTTTAATTTTGCAAGCTCACCCCGTATAGGGGTAAACAGTAATTACTATTGCTGTTTTTTGAGTTATTCAGCCGGGTGTGTTACCGCACATCCGGCTTTTTTATGTAGTGTCTATGCCATCATTGTCCTCCTTTCATTTCTGTTTTTGTTCGATGGATTGTTGCTGTTGAATCAACGGTTTTGTAGCCTAAATTTGTGGAAATGCAGATCATCTCAATGATTTCTTCCCAGTTCTCATCATCAAAGCGACCGGTAATGCGCGTATTGGTGAGCTCGGGATCCGCAAAGAGCATTGTAATTCCAAAACGGCGATAAAGTTCATCAGCCACCTGCCGTAATGTGGTCTTTTCAAAAAGCAAAATACCTTTCCGCCAGGATGTGAAGCGATCAGCCTTGGCAACCTTCTTTTTAATAAGCCGATCTTCACTGGGCCAAATCTCCAATTGCTCCCCCACTCCAAGATCTACCGTAGATTGCTTCTCAACGTTTATTCCTTCATTTTTTGTCGCTTTTTTAACCCGGACCTTACCTTCTGTGACAGTTACTTGACGTACGGGATCAGAGCGATAGGATCGAATATTGAATCGGGTCCCAAGCACCTGGGTTAGCAAATCGTCACTTTGTACCTGGAACGGGCGATCCGGATCAGGGGCAACTTCAAAATAGGCTTCTCCTTCCAGGGCCACCCGGCGGTTCTGCTCGTTATAACCCGCTTGTACCCTTAAGTTACTCTCAGCATTTAACCAAACGTTAGAGCCATCGGGGAGCGTGATGGATAGGGTCTCTCCTACCGTTGTGCTGTATTTTGCCATTACTTGTTCGCTGGATGATGCATTAAAATTGATGAATAGTCCCACACATACGGACACCAGTATCAGCAACGATGCAGCGGCCATGTACGATCTGCGAAGGGAAAAAATAGAAGTGGCTTTCACCGGATCTTCTTCGAATGAAAGTGTTTGCCGTATTCTGTTCTTTATCTGCTTCCGACGCACATCCTCAAGGGGATCTGCATTTATTTTTTCCCAGCGTCGCTTGTGTATATTATCGTGGTGCGTGGTCATTCGTAGCGTATTGGTTTCATGTTAGCTACTGGTTATACACACAGTCAGCCAAAAACCATTACGCAGTTAACAATTATTTAACACCGGGGGAGGAAGTGCTATGTCAGACAGGGAATTGCTGCATTATTCCCATTTGCATTAAACATTCATACTAATGCGAATCAGGTAGATTCACGCAGATAGGAGTGTTGGGTTTAAATCCGGTGATTTTCCAGCCGGATCCGTTTCAGCCGCCTTCTGCGGAATAAAAGAGAATGGTGTTGCCTTATAATTCGTCAGGAATATTGTTGCTGTATTAACGTCCGGATGCGATTATCGCCCTTTTTGAGCAGGGACTGCCGAATGCATTTGAGAGACCTGACCATGTGAACTTCTACCGTATTTTTGGATATATCCAGCTTGTCGGCAATTTCTTTATAGGTGAGACCTTCCTGCCGGCTTAGCAGGTATACTTCTTTTCGCCGTTTTGGGAGCTGTGCCAGTGCCTGGTCGTATAAATGTTGATACTCTGCTTCTGAAATACGCTGAAGGGTTGGATTACGGGGAATTAAGCCTGAGCTGCGAATTTCATCGTGGCACTCGCGCCGTACTCTCTTATTTCTGATCACATTGAGAATATGATTCTTTGATAAGGTAAAAAGGTAGGAATCAAAATTTTGATCCGGCTGAATCAGGTTCCGTTTTTCCCAAAGCTTTACAAACAGATCGTGTACTACATCTTCGGCCTCCGTTTCAGAATTCAGGTAGCTCAGGGCAAACCGGAAGAGCTTGCCGTGATAGATTTCATATAGTTCTGAAAAGGCCTGCTGGTCTGACATCCGCAGGCGCCTGGCTAAATCTTTGATATCGCTGTGTTTGTCCATCTTCCATATTTACTGACGGTGAAATCACGCAGTAAATATTAACACATCGGATGGGAAACTCGGTTTTGTAACTATTATAATTAGATTAAGAATATGTTACGGCTAAAGTGATGGTCGGACTTAGCCAAACCTACCGCAAAATTTTAGGATTGCTCAGATTTCTTGGTTTTCGTTTAATTAGGAACACTTTTGCCTAAAAAGGGTCAAGAAATCTGACTCAAATATTTGAAGTAAGTCAAAATTCTTTTTATTCCCTTTCAAAATCACTCAACTCATCTACGGATATCACATACTTTTTGAAAAAAGAAAGGAGATACCCAAAATACTCTTCAAAAGTATGGCCGCTTCCATTCTCTCGTGACAAGCATTCAACTTATTGATGAATTTGCTATTGTTAGGACCATCGAATTCTCCCCACTGGACGTAATAGCCAAACAAGTTGAGATAGGTAGATACAATTACCCGCCCGATTCTGCCATTAGCATCATAAGAAGGGTGGATATAGACAAAGCGCTGGTAAAATCGCATCGCATTTTCGATGGGATCCCCTGGATCTATAACCAGATGGGAAAAAGCCATATCCAGTTTTTCATCAATTTTGGAGGAACTGGTTCCTTTAAATCGCATGCGCTGCCGCTGGTGCTTCAAGCCACCAAATCCAATAGTGCCTCGACAGTATGTTTGACCTGCTGCTGGAAGAGAGCAACAAGCTAACCACCGACCCAGAAGAGCTTTCCCACCGCGCCTTTACCGAGATGATCCGCTATTATGAGGACAACGATCATATTGTGGGTGGCCAGATATTCAGTTTCAGGCTTTACCCGTAGGGACTGCGAAAACCCGCTCAATTTAGCAATGGCAGGATACCCCTGGCGAAAAGATAGGTCCTTAGAATCGGAATGAGACTTAGTTGTCCCTTTTAATAGCAAAGCCCGATATTTCTACTCCTTGAACCCTTAAATCGCCATTCATTCGTGAGGTGGAAGTAACATCAAACCGAGCTATTGCATCTGCTCCCATTTCGTTAGCTACTTTATAAATTTCATCAATGGCCTTTTCAACATTTATATCTTCAGGATAAAATTCCTCCACGGTTCGATATCCGGTATTACTATCTGAATCAGGAATTCGCCTAGTCGTTTTTCTTACGGCAGGCCATTGGGTTAGTGTTATTAGTCCGATAGACTGATACTCCCCTAGATACTGTTCAGGTGTTATTAAAAAACCTTGATCGGTATATTCTGAAAAGTCATATCCTGTTACGTTAACAACTTCATCCCTTGCCACAGTCTCCGGCCCTGCACATGAAGCAGTCATAAAAGATAGGATTATTACAATAAATAATTGTCTCATCTTGCCATAGTTTAGTTTTGTCTCTATTTCTCTATTTTGCCAACGATTAATTAAAATAATGAACAGTCCGGGTTATACAAGTACGCACAGAAATTCACCTATTCGAGAGGCTAAATAACGGTAAGCAAGGTATTGTGTAACCCCAAAATGGAATTAGGGTATAAAATAGGAGAGTATAGAAAAACATAAAATCCGCTAACCCATTCAGGGCCAACGACTTATGTAAATGTGGGTGGTACTGGATTCGAACCAGTGACCCCCTGCTTGTAAGGCATATCCAACTTGCTTCAGTCAAAGTTCTTATTAGTTCTTTTATTTTCGCTTAAAATAGCCTAATTCTTTGAATATCAAGGGATAAGAAAGTATATTAAACCATAGATAGTTCTTATTAGTTCGCATTTATTAGACCAAGTGCCTACTATTCTTGTGCCCAAATCGTGCCCAAATTCAGATTTGGGCACAGGATTAACTAACCAAGCGGTGATATGCCTAAAAAGAAGCTGACACATCAATTTATCGAAGCGTTAAACGCACCTGAAAAACCAACCACCTATTATGATGAAACCGAAAAGGGGTTACAGCTTCGACTATCGAAGGCTGGCACAAAAACATTTACGTATCGGTATTATTTCAATAGTAAGCAACGGCGAATAAAGATTGGGACGTTTCCCGCTAAATCTCTGAAAGAGGCCAGAAAGGATGTAACTAAGATAAAGGCAAAGGTTGATATGGGGATCGACCCTCAAGCGGAACGCCAGAAACGTAAACGAGAAACCGATCCCGAAACCTTCAAAGAAGTTGCCCAGGAGTTTAAAGAGAAGTATCTGCCAACCCTGCGGGAGACTACACGAGAGGAATACAAGAGAATCATTGATGTAGAACTGGTTCCCAAGTTAGGCAAGTACCCTATCAAAGAGATTAGTAAAAATCAGATTATTAGCATGTTAGATGATAAAGCCTATGGAAAGAAACCCGCGCCAGTAATGGCAAATCGTATAAGGGCACGGCTTTCTAAAATCTTTTCGTTCGCTGTTAATCGGGGCCTGGCAGACGTGAACCTGGTAAGCAGCATCCCCAAGTACAACAAGACCAAAAAGGGTGGCAAGGTTGAAAAAAGACGAAACCGGTACTACAAGCCCGAAGAAATTCAGGATCTTTGGGAATACTTTGAGCAGCTCAATGAGCCTACACAATCAGTGTTCAAAATGCTGCTTATTGCCGGACAACGAAAAACTGAAACCATGCAGATGAAGTGGGAAGATATTCGCGGCGATGTGTGGACCATTCCGGCCGCCCTTGCCAAAAACAAAGAAGAGCACCTGGTTCCCCTATCTGATATGGCCTTGGATCTCATTGAGAAGATGCGACCCGTTACCGGCGATTCTGATTATGTGTTTGCCTCACCCAAACTGGATAACCAGCCGCTGCAATCGGTTAAGCGTGCCGTAAGGTACACGAAGAAAGATTCCGGAGTGTCTGACTTCCGGCCCCATGATTTAAGGCGTACAGTGGCGACCTATATGGCTAAATTAAACGTGGATCGTACCGTATTGGGAAAGATTCTGAATCACAAAGGACTGGCAGGAGATGATCAGGTAACCGCTATCTATGACCGGCACGGATATATGAAGGAGAAGAGGCAGGCCATGAACCGGTGGAGTAACCACTTACAAAATATTTTAGATGGAGAGACTAAGGCTAATATTACAAAAATAGGATAAGTATGATTGAAATAATTAATCAAAACCTAGAATTGAGTGAAAGTGAAATTATTAACCAAGTTGAGAAAAGAATAAAAGAGCAATACAAAAAAACTGCTGAAAAAATTTCTCCAATGGCCGCAGCTAATCATTTGATCGATATTTCAGAAAAAAGCAGAGAATTTGAATTAGAGTATTCAGAACTGACTAAGCAAGATATCAAAGGAATCAAGCCTTTAATCGAAAAATACGAAGAGGGAGTAGAATTTGCTCAAGGGATTCTGCAGGCCTCTAAAGTTTTAGAATATGAGGATATAGTACCTTTAAGAATAAATGGTTTGGAGAAGCAAGTTAATATTGAAGATCGTATTGGGCTCGGGGATGATCTTAATGACAGGCTAAATAGATTAGTAGATCACATTAGGCATTATAGATATTTTTCCATGCATACCTTAATAGTGTCACATTTAATCGAAGAAATTATAGTTGCAAACTATCCTCCCGAAATTAATTCAACCATTGATAAAGATGAGCTATTGAATGAGGAGAGAAGCGGCCCAGGGAGAACCCCAGCTATTAATGAAGATGACTCGGATCAGGTAGAGAGGATAAGAAAGTACGCGAAAAAGGCTTTAAATAGTGATCATGTTAGAACAAAGACAGATTTTTGGGAAGAACTCACAGTACTAGTTGATAAAAATGTAGCATCAGTAGGTGATTCAACACTCAGAAAAAATTATTCACATCTGGTTTCGGATATTTTGGATCAATTGGATAATTAGTTTCTCCTTACTCTCTGCAATTAATCTCAATAGCTTATAGGTAGTTAATCAAAACAAAAAGAAAAGCCCTATAAGTTATGCCCAATTCCGACCTGCAATTGTTGCGACCCAAGGAGGTATGCCAGCTGCTTGGTGGCATTCACATCTCAACCTTGTACCGCTGGATGGATGAAGGGAAATTCCCAGTCCAGAAGATCCAGATTGGGCCGCGTGCCGTTGGTTTCAAGCGTTCTGAAGTAGAAAAGTATATCAACGGTGAGATGGGAGAACATACTGAAGAATCTGATAGTGAGGTAGCAGCAGCATGAAGAAACAAAAGCCAACCCGTAGGCGAAACGGATTGGCCTTGAGCAAATCGTTGTATTGTCTTGGAAAAACGACTACTAACAGCTCAAAGCTAGCCGATCCCACCGACAAAAACAAGTATAACAGCAATTCTAACCACCGGACCGTTTCCAAGGGAAATGGCGCCGCTCAAAAAAAGAGCCCGCCATGCCCCGATCAGAAACGACAGTAAACCCGGAACCAAATCTTTTAGAGGATCCTGAGCTCCTCCAGGAATTGCTATGCGCAAATTTTATGCGTGTATCTGGAGGAGGTACGCCTTATCACCGGTATGAGAAGGATAAAAAGTATGTGAGGAAAATGAACCCTACACCTATTGAATTTCGAGAACTCATGAAAGACTCGGCAAAGAGGTGCGGCATATGATCATCAAGATAAAAAAGCGCACCAACAATTTTGCGCAAATTGATAAACGTTCCCTTGAAGATGATCGCCTCTCCTGGAAGGCGAAAGGGATCCTGGCCTACCTATTGTCAAAGCCCGATAACTGGGAGGTGGTGATTGATGATCTCCAAAAACACGCTACGGACGGCCGGGATTCATGCCGTACAGGGCTGCGAGAGCTAGAAGAAAAGGGATACATACGGAAGCACCAGGAGCGTGGATCCGATGGCCTTTTTAAACCAGTAGAATATCAAGTATTTGAAACTCCCGAATTGGCAAAAAAGGGGTTTAAAGCAAATGAGACCGGAAACGGGTTATCCGCAAACGGTTCAACCGTAAACGGATCATCCGCAAACGGAAAATCCCACACTAGTAATATAGATAGAAGTAATAATGAATTAAGTAATAAAGAAAAAGAGAGTTCCCCGTTTTTGCGAGATCTGGAAATTGGAGATTTCCCCAAGGATGAAAGGCTCAAACGATTCACGGTGTACTGCTGGCAAGGGGTTAAAGAAAACTACCCGGATCATAAGACAGTTCATGAGGCCAAATTTGACACTTGGTACGATCCCCTACGGCTATTAGTTGAGCAGGATGAAGTTGAAATTCCTAAAGCCCGTAAGCTCTGGGACTGGGCGATAAGTCATGAGTTCTGGAAGGCCAATATTCGAAGTACAGCAAAATTTAGGGATCAGTTTGAAACCCTTGATGCGCAAATGAAAGCAAAAGCCGAGAAGAAAAAGAAGACTAACAGATTAAAAGCACCACTACCCCAATGAGTTTGAAGATTCCAGAATATGAGCGAACAGTACTAGCCACACTCCTGATGAGCTGGGAGTTCGTGCCGGTAGCCATGCCGAAGCTTACCGAAGATCATTTCACGGATATCCGGAAAGAAATATTCCAGGCAATTGAGGCCACTCATCAATCCGGTAAAGAAGTGGACCTGGTGACTGTAGAGGTCTGGCTCAAAGAAAATAAAAATTGGATTGATCGGGATATAGAAAACCTCAGCAGTCTTGTTACAAAGCAGACGGCACCTGCAAAGGCTGAGGAGTACATCGAGGAACTTTCCGACCGTAAGACTTCCCGAACCATTCTCCCACAGGTAAAGAGCCTGGCTATCGATATTGAGAAAGGAGATAAAAATTCCAGTGAGAGCCTTGCTGAATTGGAGCGGATTAAAGAGCAAAACCTGGAATCCGCAAGTATTCCAGGACTGACGGCATCCGAGATCCGCCAGAGAGATGCCGACAAGCCGCGTTACGAGCGACTGTATACGGGCAATCAGTTTTTTGATACCAAATTTTATAAGAACTACGGTTCACATCGGGGAACAACCAAGGTGATTTTTGGAGAAACAAAGCATGGCAAATCTTACGTAGCTCAGTGGGAGAGCGCTGCCTACCTTGATCAGGGATATAACGGAATCTATATCACGATGGAAGATATCGACCGCAATATCATGGACCGGGTTGAGCGGCAAATGGAGACTGACAACATCGAAAACATGATCTTTGTGGATCAAGGACAGGGCTGTTCTTCTCTGCACGATATCATCAACATCATAAAATACTGGAATGCAGTCCGGGGCCTTGATTTTGCCGTTGTGGACTATTTACAGCGTATCCCGGTCCAGGGCATTGATTACAACAATGAGACATCCCGGATCGTAAGCTGCACCAACCTGCTTACAAATTTGGCTACCTCCGAAGATATTCTTTTCACCTTACTTGCCCAGGTGAACCGGGAAGCCACCAAGTACCGATCCGGCTGGGAAAAGGAGCCTAATGCTTTTGACATCTATGGATCCAGTGCTATCGAAAAGGATGCCTTTATGGCCTTCAATGTCTTCCGGCCCAACCGGGTTGATGAGCTCTGTGAAACTGATTACCAAACTGGAGAACTGACAGGTGTTCAAGGTCCTGACGGTTCGATTGTTCATCGCAATAGCGTGTATATCAGGCAGCGGATTGTAAGGGAGGGAGAGATGTACCGTCCTTACGTGAGATTTATCCACAATAACAATGGATTACACCACCAACGGAAACACTCAAAGCAAAAGGAATATCAAGTAGAAACACCTTTTTGAGTCCATTATAGGGTAAAATTGAAATTATAAAACGCCATTTAATACCTGAAATAGCATTATAAAATGAACTAGTACAAACATCAGGACAAACAAATGGTTCAAATAACCCTTTGAGGCCAGTGTTCGTGACCTCTATCGCAAGATTATTTAATAACAAATCATAACTGTGAAATTAGATTATGCCTGAAGATTACGCAGAAGAATACCGTAAAGCCATACATAACGCACGAAACAAAGTGTTGAATCCTCGTAGTGGCGTGCCAAAAGAGGCGTACAAAGTGCTGATGTCTCTCTATGCTCGGATGATATCAGATATTAACAAGGATATTGGAAGGGAAGCCATAACAGCAGAACGTGCAAACGATTTAAAAAGGTTAATCACTAGAAGATTTAACGACCTAGGGGATCAGCTTGGAATGTTGTTCTCTAGAGGAAAAAAGAAAATAACAGAGGGTGCGGCCGAAGCCCACGCTATCGCTGTTGAAAGAACCACTACAGCAGCAGGTGTTTCTAGCTTTTCCGTTTCGTTTAATGATATCCCAGACAGAGCGTTAGAAACTATGATGCTAAGGCGTGGATTAAATGCCAAAAATTACCAATCAGTTATAAAGCGTGGATTACAAAGGGCGGCTACTGATATTGATGACTATCTTGCCTCAGCAGTTGGACGTGGAGTTAGTGCCGACCGCGCGGCGAAAGAGTTGGCCGGGATCCTTTCAAGAAATAATGATACCGTTTTAGGCTTAGTTGAAGATGGCCGTCTGATGAAATCTAACATCAATAAGGCACTCCGGACCGGTGAAATTGATGTGATGGATTACCGGGATGCTAGCCAGATCCTTTATGATTCCCGAAGGATAGTTGTAACCGAAATCAACACGGCACATAGGGAAGCTGATCTTTTAGCACAGGACAGAAGCCCTATTGTAAAGGCTTCCAAGTGGCAGGTTTCTGGCCGGCACTATGGGCTTCCTTCCAGTCCATGCGTATGTACAGTATACCACGAAACCGATCAGTTCGGATTAGGACCTGGTGTATTCCCCACGCGAAACTTCCCAAGTACTCCACATCCCCATTGCGGTTGCTATCCGGAGGCGGTCATAATAGAAGATCCAGCCCAGTGGGGAACCGGCGGTGAACCATTACAGGAACCTAATGATTTCACAGAAGATCAACTGCAAACAATGTTTTCTGATAAAACAGATTATCATATGAAAAGACAGATTGATACTGCTAACAAATATTTGAATTTAGCCTATCAATTTGCTGACAAACGATTCGCAAAAGGATAGCGATGGCTTTAGAAAAGTACGACATCAAAAAGCTCAACAAATTGCAGCAACAAAAGAAGCGTGGAACTCTTGACAAGCGTATGGAATCGTATCTGGAATGACTGAAAACACGCGTGGAGAAAATATCCAACCCAAATACAATCAAATAATTATGCCAGGAAGAAGTGCAATAACTCTTATATGAAACAACAGCCAGAATAATGATTCCGGCGATCATATATCGGGTGATGAGCATAACCGAAGATGACCGGACTGATCAGCACCGGCAAAATAATGTGAATGTAAACGTGAACGTTGACAGTAACGGCTTTTCTGATCTTTCACGTGAAGAAATTCGACATATAACCGACGAAATGGCCAAGGAATTAAAGAGACAAATCCGAGGTGCAAAATTTCTATAATCTAATCTTAAACAATCAATTTATGATGAAATCTAATTCAATCAATTTTCTAGGAAACAACAGCAGGAATAACACCAAAGATCAAATTTCAGCAAAAGAGCATAACCAGAAGCTGAAACAGGATTTAATCGATAAAGTGAACGCCCGGGATTATGACTCCGGAAACGAAGAGATCAAAGAGAAAGATGAGGACCTCAACACAAAGAAATTCACTAAGCAAATTTCATCTAAGTCCGGAGGTAAAAGTACAACTTCCGCGCTTGAAGCATGGAAAAATAGGAATCGAACTAATTCAGGCAGAAAGCCGAAATCATAACCATTAAAAATTTACACCTATGAGATCAACGAATGAGATCACAACCGACATTGAGCAACTGGAAACCGAAGTTGAAGAGCTGGAATCCAAAAAGCAGGAGTTGAACGATCAGCTTTCCGAGATTAAGGATGATTATTCGATGCTGTTAGATGCTGATGAAGTCCAGGAGAAGATCAGCAATATTACTACAAACAGGGAAATCATATCCGAGGCGATCCAGGAGCGTTACAATAAGCTGGAAGAGCTAAACGCCGAACTGGAGAAAGCCGAAAGTAAAGAAGTGAGGGAGCAACGCCTGCAACGCTGCATTGAGCTTGCAAAAAAAGCAGATTCGGCTAATAAGGAATACCGGAAACTCTTTGAGGATCTGGATGAAGAGCTACTGGATAAGATGTTAGCGATTGCTAAGGCTCAACAGAGATGGGCAAACGCTGCAAATACATTCCTAACCATTGCCAACAAATTAGAACCAGCCATTAAAACCACATACGAGCCAGAGGATATGACAATGGCAGAGCTGGAGGCGGCCGCGGAAAGCCTTATAGAAGAGGTTGAAGAGACCGGCAATGTGGACACCGGCGCGGTGCGGACTGAAATCTATTGCGACTACAAATATTACAGGATTCACAAGAATAACGGCCGTGAATTGAAGCCCTCAACATCATACTTCGGATGGGCCATTTATGAGATGCTTCAGAAGGTGAACCGGAAAATATTAGCAGATTAACTTAGGTACTGGCAGTGGGTTCCAAGGGAATTTGCTGCCAACACCCCATGCAATCAACCTACGATTTAAACACCCTATGAACTATGGCAGATGATAAACAGCGATGCGGCGCGAAATGCAGAGATGGAAGTAGCTGCAATAATTGGGCTATGCCTAACGGGAAATGCAGATTACACGGGGGGAAATCTTTAAAGGGGAAAGATTCTAAGACGTGGAAAAGCGGAATTTATAGCCGGTATGCCTCCAAGAGCTTGAAGGATGTACTGGACCACCTGGAGGACGTACCAAGTGAAGAGCTGCTTAATGCAGATAACGAGCTCCGACTATTAGAGGGATTAATATCCAACGCCTTAAAAAATGAATCTGGAGACCTGGAATCAGCGGAGATATTGTCAAAGATTGTTGACCGACTTGTAAGAGCAAAGCAGCGCGCCGTTGCCTTAAAGATCGAAGAGGAACGCCTTATCCCGGCTGAAGATGTAAAGCTTTTTCTATCCTTCATTGAGGAATTATTGCTTAATCGAATTGATGAAGCCGAAGCCTACGAGCTATTAGACGAAATGCAAACATTCCAAATTTCTGAACATGCGACTAACTGATTTAATCGAAGATCCCGGGAAACGATGGGATGCCGATAAACTAAACTTTGAGGTTCTAACAAATGAAGAGCTGGAACGAATCATTGAACTAACGGAAATAGATATCCAGCATAAGAAAGATCCTGAAACTAACCGGCCAATGAGCCGAACTGAAAAGATTGAACTTAATAAGATTTGCCGGCAAGCAGCTAACAACGGTAAAAGAATGATATTATGAGACTTGATAAACTAATAAAAAAACTGAGTTCCGAAGTTACCGAAGAGCAATATAACCGGATTAAAAACCATCAAATTTTTACGATTGAATACAGCGATGAGGAGGGTTGGGATTTCGGAGAGCTTGACCAGCTTTCGGAGCCTCAGGCCAAACGATTACTACAGGTTTTCGAACGTGTGAAGCAATACGAGAAAGAGAACCACATCGAGCCCCAGATCCATTCTGTAATCGTCAACCTGGCAGCAGAAAACAGGGAACCGGAATGGCCGGAAGAATTGCAGGGGGATGATACGCCTTACTTGTTTGAAGCCTTTCTACGGCAAAAATTCGGAATTAAAAATTAATACGATGCGACTTGATGAATTTATAAGACAGCAGAACAAGGAAAAAGAGCAAGCGGAACCGCAAAAGGTTGTCATTTATGATCCCGAAGCTCCGGATCAGCTCGAATACCCGAAGAACCCAGCCGATGTTGTGTTCTTTTTACCAGATAACGGCCGGGATCAATGAAATTTCGATAATAGGGATACAATCTAATGGTGTACCATACCAAGCAAAATTTGAGCCGCTTAGAACTAAAAATTACTAACCGTTTTTAAGCTACAAACCTACAAATTACAGATTATGGATCTATCCAGTTTAACACCCCGACAATTAGACACTTCTTGGGTCCTCACAATGGATGATGGTGGGGATATCACCAACACTAATGAAGACTATACTATTGACGAGGAAGGCTTCCAAATCCAGCAAACTAATACATATGATCCGAAGCGTGCCTATGTAATACGACAGGAAGGAGATGATATTGGCAGATTATACGGCGGTCTTATTGGAGGCGTGATCCTGGAGGCAGATGGAACTTTCCTTAAGATCGTATCAACATCTGTCATCCAGTTGGAATCACCGGTAAGGGTAAATATCGGGAATGATTCCCCTTTAAATCTTCCCAAGATGAGTGAAACTGAAAGAGATGCATTATCAGCCCAGGAGGGAGATGCAATTTGGAATACTACAGCTGACAGACCTGAAATGTATGATGGATCCAGCTGGAAATATATTACCCTTAACAGTTAAAGTCTCCAAAGAATAATGTCAGCGATTGCTTTTACCACAACGCGGGAGAAAACCGTTCTTTTATCAGACGGAATGGCCTTGAAGGGAAATGGGAAGATCCATTCCATGAAAATGAAAAAGGCTTTCAAGATTAACCAGCAAACAGGGATCTTGTGGGGTGGCTCTTCTGGAAGCTTGATTAATGCTGTTAAAAGGGAAGTTAAAAGAAAGGGGTACAAGACTGTCTATGAAGTTTCAGAGGCAGTAACAACAGTTTTTAAAGCTGCTTCAGGCATAGATGGAGTAACAGATATTTGGGAAAGATCCCAGTATCTGGTTTATGTAATTGGTTATGATGAGACCGACCGTATTAAAATCCTTTCTTTCAATTCATGTAACGAATCCCGATTAAAACCCAAAGATCAAGGATATATCGATTTTGGAAAATCCGGCTGTTTAGCTGTGGATCGTAGTTTTGATAAAACATCTTATCCCAGATTGCTTTCTGAAAAATATTGGCCTTTATACCAAGACTTAGAGTATGCAACCCAAAAAGCATTCGAAGAGATGGTTAATAATTATAATGAGCAAGGAATGGATGTTGGTGGAAAAATTTTCATGGAGGTTATAAGGCCTCCCGAAATCAATATGTAATAGCTAAGAATTGGCCCCTTAAAGGATCTGATTAATGGAATAACTTGGCCGAAAGGTGCTGCCTGCGTAGTGTTCTTTATCCCGGAAAACAGCCGGGAATAGACAGTTTCGCACAAAATAGCCGGTTGGTATTTGTTATATTGAAAAGTCAAAACTGTGATATAAGAGAGCAATCACCAATATATTTCTAGATCCCGTTTCATGCCCTCCAAAGTGCGAATATCACTTTGTGATATTGACAAGTTTTAAACCGATTATCCCTCTTAAAAAGTTGCCCTAACAGGCTTTAAGCCCCATATTTCAAGTGCACTAAAACAAAAGCCCCTGCCAGTCTTGGAGGACGCAGACAGAGGCTTTCTGAATCCCACAAAGGAGATCTATTATGAAATCTACAAAAAAAACCGACCTACAGAAAGCACTGGATAACTTCATAACCGAGTTAAAGGAACTTGCTGAAGCCAATTCAGAAACCGACTTTAACAACTGTCTAATCGAAGAGGTTGTACCGGCACTAACAGAGAATGATCAGCTCTTTTCTACATCTGTTTTCAGCAAGCTGGAGGTAGCTGTTATTTTGAGCAGTTCTGAGTTGGACAACAAAAGTTACTCTCTGGAAGGTGCTATGCACTTGATGAATGATAGTGCGATTTGTTGGCTACTGGATCACATATATACGCTTAATAAATCTATAGAAAGCCTATCCCTGTTTGCACGTGGAAGCAAAGTTGATAAAAGTGCTTTATTAGATAGAGCAAGGCAGTTGGAGGCAGATAGAAATGAACTGCAAAAATGGCTTAATGGCGATATATACGAGCGGATCCAGGAATACCGAAATGAAATCAAAACCCTTCGGGAGGCAAGCTAACTATGAAACTTTCAGAAAAAGACGTTAAGAAGCTCAAAGAGATCAAAGAAACACTGCAGGGCGACCAGTTCGGAAGTGAGGGATACCATGATAACATTGCCAGCAACCTGCAAGAAGCAAATAGCCTCCTTGAGGTGCTAATGTGGGGGAGCTGGCAGATGGACCGGCAAGGTGTACTTAGCGATGAACACCTTGCGGCCATGGTTACATTCTGGCAATCTGAATATTATCCACGAGCTAAGGAAGCCAGAAAGATCCTGGAGAAAATTTCAGAGCTTGACATTTAGCCATGATCCCAGAAGAGCAGCTAAAAAAGATCAGCAACCTTGACCTCAACGAGGCCTTGGACAAAAAGCTTGATATCCTGGAGCTTTGCATTGATGGCGTTTTGAGCGCACATGAAGGCTGCACAGCCCTTTATTGGGCTTTTGAAGATGTTCAGTGTCTCATTGGTGAGGTCCGGGATCGGCTGGACAAGATGCCGGAATAGTGCAAACCCAAATATCAATTCAATCAAAGCCCTGGCTTTCGGCCGGGGTTTTTATTTGATACGTATGTAAGAGGGGGCTTGCTGAAGGAAACAAATTTTACTTACTCTCGTTAATTATCTATAATATCTAATGAGAATTAAAAACAAGTAATATGCCTAAAAAGAAAAAACATAACAGTCCCGCTAAGGATGTTGGAGTAGATCGTAAAGAGGCAAAGCCGCGCCTGTCCAAGAAATCTTTTAAAGAGGCGGCTAAAGTAACGTTTCAAAAGCACGAGAAATCCTTCGAAAAGCTGGCTGAATAATAGCCAGAATGGAAGACCTGCGATTCCTTTCCCTATCAGAAGTTTTAGACCTTCACGAATTACAGATCAAAGAAAAAGGCGGCGCGCCGGAGATCCTTTCTAAAGACAAGCTGGAAAGTGCCGTACAGCAGCCCCAACAAACATTTGGTGGAGAGTACTTATACCCCGACCTATTTGCAATGGCAGCCGCTTATCTTACTGCCATTGTGAGAGCGCACCCTTTCCTGGACGGTAACAAGCGAACTGCAACCCATGCCGCCATTATATTTCTGTATCTCAATGGGTACGAGATTCAAGAATTTTACGAAACAGAGTTGGCAGACTTGGTTTATGATTACCTGGAGAAAGAAAAGACGGATGAAGATATAGCTGATTTTCTGGCCTCAAGAGCAAAGCCAGTTCAGGAATAGCCACAAGAAAAAACACCCATTTGAGCGGGAAACGGGGCATCGTAGATATTAAAATAAGAGGGGGGACTTTTTATTTCTGTGCCCAAATCATGCCCAAATCTGCAAAATGGTTTTCATTTAATCGCAATATTTCAAAATAAAAAAGCCGCTAACCTATTCAGGGCCAACGACTTATGTAAATGTGGGTGGTACTGGATTCGAACCAGTGACCCCCTGCTTGTAAGGCAGGTGCTCTGAACCAGCTGAGCTAACCACCCGGAGTATCAATAAGAAAATAACACTTGGCAGCCGAGTACATAATATTGTTACTCAACTGCCTTTTTAAGAGAGCACAAATATAAGAACTATTCATGCTCTGGCAAAACATTTTGTCGGTAAATTATTACAACTATTCCATTCAGGGTTTATACACTTACTATCCGTGGCGGAGAACAGGAAATTACTCTGGCATTAACAGCGTTACGTTTATCTTGATTAAGGCTCGGAAAAGCGCAACATTGGAACCGTGACAAGTTTTCAATTCTATTGACGACCAGGGGTGAATAATGACAACTGATTCAGAAAGCAATCGAACTGCAGTATTTGTAGATGGAGGACGTATTCCGTTTCAGCGCTCAGGAACCGGGTATAAGAGGTTGTCGGCCTATGATCTTGGTCGCATGGCTATTGAAGGAATGATGGCACGCTCCCCCATCATCCCTGAGCAGCTGGACAGGATCATCATGGGGTGCGTAATCCAGGATGTAAACACCAGCAACGTCGCCCGTGAGGCGGCCCTGGGAGCCGGAATCCCAAACAGCGTGCCCGCCCATACGGTGACGATGGCCTGCATTTCCTCCAACCAGGCGGTAACGAGTGCGGTAAATCTCATTCGTTCGGGACAGGCCGAAATTGTGCTGGCCGGCGGAACGGAAACGATGTCTGACATCCCCGTTCGATTTCGTAAAAAATTCCGCCAAAAACTGCTGGATGCCCGCAAGTACAAATCCATTGGAGACTACCTGAACTTTTTTAAAGGTCTGCGCCCTTCGGACCTGCTCCCGGAGATCCCCTCCATCTCCGAATTTTCTACCGGAGAAACCATGGGAGAAAGCTGTGATCGCATGGCGGCCCATTTTAATATCGGTCGCCATGCACAGGATGAATATGCGCTGCGCTCTCACCAATTGGCAGCCAAGGCGACCGAGGAGGGGCTGCTGGATCAGGAGCTGCTGCCCGCAACAGTGCCCCCGAGTTTTGAAATCATCACACAAGACAACGGCTTCCGGGAGGATACCTCGATGGAAAAGCTGGAAAAACTGAATCCCGCCTTCATTAAACCACACGGCACTGTTACCGCGGGAAATTCTTCATTTCTCACAGACGGGGCTTCAGCCTCTTTAGTCATGAGTGAACAGAAGGCGCTGGCGCTGGGACTCAAACCCAAGGTCTACCTCCGGGATTATACCTATGTCGCGCAGGATCCCGAAGAACAGCTGCTACTTGGACCCGCTTACGCTGTCCCCGAGGTGCTGGATAGACGGGGAATATCGCTCTCCGATATCGATGTTTTTGAATTCCATGAAGCTTTCGCAGGCCAGATTCTTACCGTGCTGAAAGCACTCAATTCCGATGCATTTGCCACCCAATACCTAAACAGGTCAGCAAAAGTCGGGGAAATACCGATGGAAAAGTTCAATACGTTGGGTGGCTCGCTTTCTCTCGGCCACCCCTTCGGGGCGACGGGCGTCCGGCTGATTACCACCGCCTCGAACCGGCTGATGAGGGAGGATGGAGAACTGGCTCTCGTGGCCGCCTGTGCCGCAGGCGGACTGGGTCATGCTATACTGCTGGAGCGGTATCCGGAATAAAAACAGGGCTGTAAAACCAATTGATATTGCAAATGGAATAAATCAATCTCTGGATTAATATCCGAAAGGCACATTAATTTTTCAGGTTTATAATGACAGCCCGAAAAGTGAAGCTTTTGCAACGTCCCCTAACTATAAAATAGCATCATGAGTTATTTATCAACTGAACGACAAGACGATATCGCCGTTATAACACTTGACCAGCCCGGGGAAAAGGTAAACAAGCTGAACGAACAGCTTATCGAGGAGTTCCGTGCCCTTCTGGACACTTATTCCGGGGACCAAAACCTGAAGGGAATTGTCCTCGTCAGCGGCAAGGAGGGTAACTTCATCGCCGGGGCGGATGTGAAGATGCTGCAAAAAAAGCAAGCTCCAAAAGAGATTGAGGAACTCAGTCGCACAGGCAATGAGCTGCTGCGGCGGCTCGAACAGTTTCATAAGCCGGTGGCGGCGGCCATTCACGGCTCATGCATGGGCGGTGGACTGGAACTGGCAATGGCGTGCCACTATCGCGTGGCCTCCAGCCATCCGGATACCGTCATGGGACAGCCGGAAGTCAATTTGGGATTACTACCCGGCGCCGGGGGTACGCAACGCCTGCCGAGACTCATTGGCCTGCAAAAATCACTGACCTATCTCCTGACCGCCAAAAATATCTATCCCCGGCAGGCCTACAACATGGGACTGATCGATGAACTGACTCATAAAGATGCCATTGTGACGGCCGCCGTAAAAGCAATATCAACCATCAACAGCGGTGATTTCCGCAGAAAAGATAAACGCAGTATCATAGAAAGGCTGTTGGAGGGAAATCCTGTGGGACGTAAAATCATATTCTCCAAAGCGCGAAAACGGGCGCAATCAAATACCAGGGGAAACTATCCGGCCCCGCCAACAATCATTGACTGTGTAGAGGAGGGATACACAAACGGACTGGAGGCCGGCTTAAAAAAAGAGGCCAAAGCGTTCGGCAGACTGGCCGCCACCAGCGAATCTAAAAACCTGGTTACCCTTTTCTTTGGGATGCAAAACGCCAAAAATAATCCCCATAAAGACCGGGCCCGGAATATTGATAAAATGGGTGTTCTGGGGGCGGGACTGATGGGAGCCGGAATTGCGGATGTCAGCGTAAATAACGGGCTGCGCGTGCTGCTCAAAGATCAGTCGGTTGAACAGGCAGCCCGGGGCAAACAGACCATTTGGCAAAACCTGCAGGACAAGGTGGAAAAACGGATTATTTCGGAATTTGAGCGCGACCGTACTTCCAGCCTTGTCACTCCAACCGGCCGCTACGATGGATTTGAAAATGCAGACCTGGTGATAGAAGCGGTATTTGAGGACCTGGAACTAAAACAGAAGATGGTAAAACAGGTTGAAGAGGTTGCACCCGAGCGCTGCATCTTTGCCTCGAACACCTCATCCCTGCCCATTGCCAGGATTGCGGAGGCCTCTTCCCGCCCGGAGCAGGTGGTGGGCATGCACTATTTTTCGCCCGTGCAAAAGATGCCGCTTGTCGAAATCATACAAACAGAACAAACCGCCGACTGGGTGACGGCCACCGCCCGGCAGGTTGGTATCACCCAGGGGAAACATGTGATAGTGGTCAATGACGGGCCCGGATTTTACACCACTCGCATCCTCGCCCCCTACATGAACGAAGCTCTCAACTTGCTGGAAGAGGGTATTTCCATCGAGCAGCTCGATTCCGCCATGAAGCAGTTCGGGTTTCCGGTGGGACCCGCCGCTCTGTTTGACGAGGTCGGCATCGACGTGGCGGCCCACATCACGGAGGTATTAAACGAGATGTTTGCCGCTCGCGGGGTAACTCCCAGCAACAAGCCGAAAGAATTGTTGGATGCCGGTTTCAAGGGACGAAAAAACAGGAAGGGGTTTTACCGGTATGAGGAGTCGGAGGGTAAAAAGAAGAAGAAAAATCCGAATGAAGATATGTACGCCTTCTTTGGAGGAACGACCCGCAAAGACCTGGAAACAGAGACCATCCAGCAGCGGATGGCGCTGGCCATGATCAATGAGGCGGCTTGGTGCCTCCAGGAACAGATCCTGGAGTGCCCCGGCGACGGGGATCTCGGGGCGATACTCGGGCTTGGATTCCCTCCGTTTCTAGGCGGCCCTTTTCGATATATCGACCAGCGTGGAGCCTCAAAAGTCGTCAGTAAGTTGCAACAATACCAGGAAACACTGGGACCGCGATTTGAACCTGCCGAGATCTTGACCAGAAAAGCATCAAAAGGAGGGACGTTTTATGAGTAGCACACCTGCCGGCACTCGCAGTGCCAGAGGATATAGCGTTCCAGCCAGACAAAATGGAGATAATATTTAAAAATGACAGAATCAGAGCTAATTGTAGACTTCCATAAAGATGCGCCCCGACAAGGTCCGGGCAGTACAGAAGAGACCATAAGGGCTTTGGAACTCACAGGGATGGCTAATAACGACGACTTGAAGATTGCCGATATCGGTTGTGGGACCGGATCTCATACCATCGTCCTTGCTCAAAATACAGAGGCATACATTGTTGGCGTCGACTTATTTCCGGGGTTTTTGGATAAACTTGAGCATAAAGCCAAAGCGTTGGGATTGCAGGACAGGGTGACTACCCTCGCAAAATCGATGGACAATTTGCCTTTCGGCAACAACGAATTTGATATTATCTGGTCTGAAGGGGCCATCTACAACATGGGATTTGAAGCCGTAGTTAAAAAATGGAAAAATTATTTAAAAACAGGGGGCTATATATGTGTTAGCGAAATTACCTGGATCACGGGCTCCCGCCCCGGGGAACTGGAAGACTTTTGGATGCGGGAATATCCGGAAGTGGCCAGGGCATCAACCAAAATCAATTTTTTAGAAGGTAATGGCTTTACACTCGCTGGCTATTTCTACCTGGATCAGGATAGTTGGATTGACAACTATTACAAGCCCATGGAAGAGCGGTTTTCTGCTTTTCTTAAACGATATAACAATTCTGAGATTGCTGAAGAGATCGTCAAGGAATACAAAAGCGAAATTGCACACTACCAGAAATACAAGGATTATTTCAGCTATGGATTTTACATAGCCCGGAAGGATATATAAAAGAGGACTTTGAAAAACCAGGAGTGTTGGTCACGATCAACCCCTAATCGGATGCGGAACCGCAGTTTATATCCCAAAAATGAGGATTTCGAATCCGCGAAAATGACGATATTACCAAAACAACGGTTTTGCAAAGACCTCTAAAAGAAACAACAATGTGAAAATTCAACTATACCCCTGTATTACCGCGCTTTGATGCAGCCATACCTCATCCTTTCGCTGCTCGTTTTGTTTGCTAAACCTGAAATATCAGAATGGATCTTATCGTTGGACCGTGTGCTGTTTTTGAACAAATTTTTTATCTCAAAAAATGAAAATTTTAGATTCCCCCCCGTTAACCCACAAAACATCAGCGTATTTGTCCCATCTTGAATTGAATTGCAGAGAAGAGCTCCCAGCAACATTGTCCCATCCTCACAAAAATAGTATCTTGTGGGCCATTACAAACGCGAAGTTTTTAATCTAATTTATTTTATATGCTATCGTTATTCTTTTTACTGTTAACCGGATCGCCTGAAGATGCGGGGTGGATGAACCTGATTTTTATTGGTCTTATTTTTGCGGTGTTCTATTTTTTCATTATCCGGCCGCAACAAAAGAAGCAGAAAGAGATTCAGGAAAAAGTTTCAAACATTGAAAAGGGCGACAAAATTGTAACGTCAGGTGGAATTATTGCCAAGGTTACAAGTGTTGAGGATGATTCAGTATTGGCGGAGGTCGATACCGATGTAAAAGTACGATTTACCAAAAATTCCATTACTGACGTAAATCCCAATAAGAACAACTGAGTTATTATGACGTCCGAAAACGTCTCCTTCGACAGCATTGAATCCGCTGTCGAAGATATTAAGCAAGGTCGCATGGTCATCGTCGCCGATGACGAAGATCGCGAAAATGAAGGCGATTTCATTATGGCCGCGGAAAAAGTCACCCCGGAAGCGGTGAACCTGATGGCCAAGCACGGGCGGGGGCTGATCTGCGTACCCATTACCCGCCAAAAAGCCTATGAAATGGACCTTGACTACATGGTTACCGAAGGGGCCGATCCCGACGAAGCCGCATTCACGGTATCGGTTGACCACAAGGAGACCAACAGCACGGGTATCTCGGCTTCCGACCGTGCCAACACCATCCTGGAACTCATCAAGGATAACGCCCGGCCTGCTGAATTTCGGCGTCCCGGCCATATTTTTCCCCTTATCAGTACGGAGGGAGGCGTTCTGCGCCGCGCCGGACATACCGAGGCCTCCATCGACCTTGCCCGGCTGGCGGGACTGAAACCGGCCGGTGTGATCTGTGAAATTATGAAGGACAACGGGGAGATGGCCCGGCTGCCGGACCTGGTGGAGATCGCCGAGGAGTTCGATATGAAGCTGATCTCCATAAAAGACCTGATCGCTTACCGGATGCAGAATGAATCGCTGGTGCGCAAAATTGTGGATGTCAACCTGCCCACTATTTATGGCAACTTCACCCTGCACGCTTTCCAGGAGCGCCTGACTGGAGATCACCACCTTGCACTCGTCAAGGGAGAATGGGATGAGGGCGACCCCGTGCTGGTTCGCGTACACTCCTCCTGTATGACCGGCGACATTTTTGGCTCCAAGCGGTGCGATTGCGGCGAACAACTGCACCAGGCACTGCTGACCGTAGAAAAGGAGGGACAGGGTGTGGTACTCTACATGAATCAGGAGGGCCGCGGAATCGGGCTTGTCAACAAGCTGAAGGCCTACAAGCTCCAGGAACAAGGCATGGATACGGTGGAAGCCAATGAGGCACTCGGCTTTGAACCGGACCACCGCGACTATGGCGTCGGCGCCCAAATCCTGCGCTCGCTGGATGTTACCAAGCTGCGCCTGATGACCAACAACCCGGTCAAGCGTGTTGGACTAAAAAGTTTCGGGCTGGAAATGGTGGAACGGGTTCCCATAGAAGTGGGCGCCTACCCTGAAAATGTCCGTTACCTCAAAACGAAACGCGACAAGATGGGGCACGACCTGAAGCTGGACGATATCGACCCGCACAGTCCGGAATTTTTAGAGAGTATTGTCACCGACGACTAGCCTGCATTTCTCACCAAGAAATTTGTTCTTCAGCAAGGCGAAGGCAAAATGGCCGTGCAGATGTACTTTCGTACGTTGAGCAGGCGATTTTCCCTTTAACGCAGCCGGAGGGCAAATCTCGCGGCACGTTACACCCTGTTACATACAATGCCTGTAAAATATGATGTAAGATACTGCCTGCCGTTAGTCGGTGGAATTGCGCTGATCCGCCGGATCGGTACCTGGTGCAAACCTCTCTCCCTCTGAATCTGACGACCTCTCTTCTCTCTCGATATCCACGTCTCCTGGTCCAGGTTCAATGGAAATTCCACCACCAGCCGGGGCCGCTGCTTGTTTCGAGCCCGGGGTTTCACGCTCTGAATCCTGGTCATCGTCGTCATACCGCTCTTCGGGCGGAACCGGCAAAATACGCTGGTGAAAAAGCAGGAGAGAGATTATCGCTATACTAATTGCGATATCCGCCACATTAAAGATATAGGGAAAGACGGGATATCCGTCAATGCGCAGGGTAAAGTGAATAAAATCGATGACGTGACCTTCGAGAATTCCACCATATGACTCAATATAGCCCATAACCAGGCGGTCAATAATATTTCCGAACGCCCCGCCCAGCACCAGTCCCATACATGCCAGGTATCCCAGGTTCGCGTGTTCAAGGGAACGGAGGATGTACACAATAATGCCGATTGTTGCCACTATCGCAATTGAGCTGATTGCCGGGGTGCTGATCCAGTCCATACCCAGGGCCATACCCGGGTTTTGGGTATAGTGAAAAGAGAGCCAGCCCGGGATAATATCCCAATTCTGTACAGAAGGCGTGGTGCGCACCAAATGCTTGGTAACCTGATCAAGAGTCACAATGACCAGGGCTGGTATCCAGAGAACAATGAGTTTATTTCTTTTCAAGAACCGTAACCAACACTTTTAATAGTTAGCGACGTTTTAACTTGGCTTCAATACTGAGCTGGGTATGGGGAACGGCCTCAAGACGACCTTTGGAGATCTTTTTACCCGTTACCTTGCATACACCGTAGGTCTTGTTTTCTATGCGTTTCAGGGCATCGTCCAGGTACCGGATAAACTTTCGGGTCCGGTTATAGAGCATATACGTTTTTTCGCGCTCCTGGGCATCTGTTCCGGCGTCTGCCATATGAAACGAGTAGGCCGATTCATCAGAAGCATTTTCCATACTCTCTTTAAGAGAGTTTTGCAGGGATTCCAGCTCCTGGGTGGCCTCGTCTCTTTTCTTTATAATTATTTCTTTAAAATATTCAAGTTCTTCGTCTGTATAAGGAGAAATACGCTCCTTTTTTTCATTGTCACTTTTCTTTGCAGCTGCCATAAGCTTGCACTCTCGTCTTAGTTAGGGTTTCGTCTTATGGAGATTGTACAATCTTCTTCACCAATCTCCCATGTTTTTACAAAGTCAAATACATCGAGTTCTTCTGAGGTTATCTTTTCTGCGAGGGTTTCACTTTTAATATATTCATCCATCGACTCTACGGCATTTTCAAGCGTCTCCGATCCTTCAAAGCCGATCATAATGCGATCAACAACATCAAAATCGGCTTCTTTCCTCATATTTTGGATCCGGTTGACAAATTCGCGGGCCAGCCCTTCACGGATGAGCTCGGCAGAAAGTTCGGTATCGAGCGCAACGCTCAGGCCGTTTTCCGTTTCCACCGACCAGCCTTCAAGCCCGGTACGGCTAATTTCAAGATCTTCGCTGCCCAGCCGAACGACGCCCTCTTCGCCCAGATCCAGCTCAATAGAGCCAGTTTGTTCAAATTTGGTAATCTCTTCAGTGTTTAAGTCCTGAACTTTCGGGGTAATGGATTTCATCTTTTTACCCATCTTTTTACCCAGAACGGGGAAGTTGGGTTTGGCGGATTTCCGGACAATCCCGGAGTCATCATCTACAAACTGTACCTCTTTAACGTTCACTTCGTCCAGGATAATACCTTTGACCGATTCTACCGCCTGCCGTTCCTCATCGTTCTCGATCGGCAGTATGATACGCTGCAGCGGCTGGCGCACGTTGATCTCAATTCTATTTCGCAGGCTGAGCACCATTGACGAGATCTGGCGCGCCATCTCCATCCGGTGCTCCAGCGACTTGTCAATAGCGGTTTCTTCCACAGTAGGATAAAAAGAGAGGTGGACCGACTCTTCATCTTCATTCGTAACGTCATTGAGCTGCTGATACAGCCACTCTCCCAAAAACGGGGCGATCGGGCTAATCAGCTTGGAAACATCCAACAGGCACTCATACAACGTTTGATAGGCAGCCGTTTTATCCAGGCTTTTGCCCTCTTTCCAAAAGCGCCGGCGGTTGCGACGCACATACCAGTTGCTTAGCTCTTCGACAAACCCCTCGATTTCGCGGGCCGCCTTGGTGGGCTCGTAGTCATCAAGAAATTCATCTACCTTTTTAACCACCGTATTCAGCCTCGAGATCACCCATCGATCCATCTCCAGTCGATCGGTGGCCGGAATCGGGGAACCGGAGTAGGTAAACCCGTCGATATTGGCATACATGGCAAAAAACGAGTAGGTGTTGACCAGTGTATTAAAAAACTTTCGCTGGGTTTCCCGGAGCCCCTCCTCACTGAATTTCAGGTTCTCCCAGGGAGATGAGTTACTCATCATATACCAGCGGACCGTATCTGCGCCGAACTTTTGTATGACCTCAAACGGCTCCACGGTGTTCCCCTTCGACTTGCTCATCTTGTTGCCCTCCGCGTCGAGCACAAGTCCGTTGGAGACGACATTTTTATACGCGGGTTCATCAAACAGCATGGTACCCAGCGCGTGCAGGGTATAAAACCAGCCGCGCGTCTGGTCTACTCCCTCAGCGATGAAGTCGGCCGGGAAATTGGTCTTGAAACGCTCCTTGTTTTCGAATGGATAGTGCCACTGCGCAAACGGCATGGCGCCGGAGTCGAACCAGACATCCAGCAGGTCGGGCACGCGCCGCATCGTTCCGCCATTCGGGCCCTCCCAAGTTAGCTCATCGATATGTGGGCGGTGCAGGTCGATCTCTTCGTCATCAGCGAGCCCCGCCTTTTTCCTGAGCTCCTCCACACTTCCTATGCATTCCACATATTCCGGATCTTTGTCGCTGACCCAAAGGGGAATCGGGGTACCCCAGTAGCGCTGGCGGGATATCGCCCAGTCCACATTGTTCTCCAGCCACGTCCCGAATCGGCCGCTGCCGGTACTCGGGGGTTTCCAGTTTATATCAGCATTGTACTTCACCATCTTGTCTTTCACATCAGTGGTGCGGATAAACCACGATTCCACCGGGTACGACATCAGCGGCGTGCCCTTGCGCCAGTCAAACGGATAGTTGTGCACATAGGTCTCGTGCTTGTACATCAGATACTTGTCCTTGATGGCGCGCGAGATCTCCTTGTCGGCGTCTTTGAACCACTGGCCTTCAAAATCAGGCGCCTGTTCGGTAAACTTCCCATCCTCGTCGATCGGGTTAAACATCGGGATGCCGGCCTCCTTGCAGGTATCGAAGTCATCGGCACCAAAAGCAGGGGCGGTGTGTACCACGCCGGTTCCCTCCTCGGTCGTCACATATTCTGCCGGGATAACCCTCCAGGCGTCATCCCGGTCGTGCTCTTCCAGGGCATATTCAAATACGGGATCATAGGTCCAGCCGACCAGGTCTTTGCCCTTGTACTCCTCTACAATTTCGTATTCATGATCGATCGTCTCTTCAATACAATCTTTGGCCAGGATGTAATATTCGGTGCGGTCCCCCTCGGAAAGCTTTATTTTCGCGTAATCCAGCTCCGGATTTACTGCCAGCGCCATATTGGATACGATTGTCCACGGGGTGGTCGTCCATGCCAGGAAATAGGTGTCTTCCGACATTCGCAGCTGAAACTTCACAAAGATGGAGGGATCCTGGACTTCCTCATATCCCAGGCTCACTTCATGCGAGGAGAGGACGGTTCCGCTGCCCGGGGAGTACCATTGAATTTTATATCCCTTGTAAACGAGATCCTTGTCAAAAAGGGTCTTGAATGCCCACCATATAGACTCGATATAGTCATTCTCAAACGTAATATACGGGTCGTCGAGATCTACCCAGTACGCCATGCGATTCGTCAGGCGGTCCCACAGATCCTTGTATTTGAGTACACTTTTGCGGCAGTGGTCGTTGTATTTGGAGATGCCGTACTCCTCGACCTGGGATCGTCCCTCGAGACCGAGCTCTTTTTCAACTTCAATTTCCACGGGCAGGCCATGCGTGTCCCATCCTGCCTTGCGCTCTACTTTATACCCCTTGAGCGTTTTGTAGCGGCAGAAAAGATCTTTCACAGTCCGGGACATCACATGGTGAATACCCGGCTTGCCATTGGCTGTGGGCGGTCCCTCGTAAAAGGTGAAAGGGATTCCCTCTTCACGCGTTGTCACACTTTTCCGAAAGATCTCATTCTCTTTCCACCACTTAAGCGTTTCGACTTCAAGCCTGGAAAAATTGAGCTGCTTTACTTCTTCAAACTGTTTAGCCATAAGGTCGATTTTGGTCGACAATTATTTTTATAAAACCTGAAATATACAAAGTTTCACGTTCATTTTACCACGTGAAATCACTCCAGGTTATTGAACATTCAGGTGAAAATAGCGATTAAGATACAAGATTTGACGGTTCTGTTCATATTATTTCATTCTAAATCGTTGAAACAGTGGACCAATAAAACAGATTAGAAGATAAATAATCAAGGTAGATGAACGCAGAGAGCGATATATCGCTTTTATTTTTTTGATTTGGCAACGTACCTTTGAACGACTGTGAAGCATCCCTATACCCTGTGCGGGATGTTAAAAGATGATTTGTGCAGCTTGCCATATTTTGAATTAAAAAAGAACCTGAAAATATTTCAGACTTATGGAGTCAGCCCTGGAGAAAGAGATAACAAAAGAGAATCCGTATAAAATCATTTTTGTATGCCTTGGGAATATTTGCCGCAGCCCCACTGCTGAGGGCGTTTTCCAGCACCTGGTCAACGAGCGGAATTTAGAGGTCTATTTTGAAATCGACTCAGCTGGAACTTCGGCTTATCATGTGGGAGAATCCCCCAACAGCAACAGCCGGCAGGTGGCCGGCAGGTACGGCGTCCAGCTCCAGTCGCGAGCCCGGAAATTTGAATACGGGGACCTGGAATACTACGACCTTATTCTCGCAATGGATCACGATAATCTTAAAAATATACAGAGCCTGGACCGAAAGGATCGCTTTTCCGATAAAATTACCTTGTTGCGTTCGTTTGATCCCCAACCGGGAGACGGAGCCGTCCCCGATCCCTACTACGGGGGAATGCGGGGATTTGAGAATGTATTCCAGGTGGTCAAACGCAGTTGCGAGTCGCTGCTGGACGAGCTTGAGCAACAAATTGAAGATTAAATAAGAGGGTGAAGATCGAAAGTTAAAGGTTGGGGCTGAAGCTCCCGACCCAAGACCCACGACCCAAGACGCAAGACGCAAGACCCACAAAACAACATGATTCCAGATTCTCTTAAAGACCATATCGTCGAACAGACCGGCCAGTCCATCACTTCCAGCAGGCGCGTTTCCGGCGGAAGCATCAACCAGGCCGCACTGATTGAACTGGAAGATACGGGCCGCTGTTTCCTGAAATGGAATACCGCCACCGAGGCCGATCTGTTTGCCAAGGAGGTCAGGGGACTGGCACTTCTGCGCTCTGCGGAAACGGACTTGATTGTGCCTCGCGTTATTGAGCAGGCCACCTACAACGGCGACAAGGGATACCTCCTGCTGGAATATATAGAGGAGGGAAGTGGCAGCCCCGCTTCTTCAAAAGCATTTGGGCGGGAGCTGGCGGCACTGCACAAGACACGTCACACCCGGTATGGACTGGATCACAACAACTACATCGGCAAACTGCCGCAGTCCAACTACTGGCATGATGAGTGGATCGACTTTTTTATCCAGGAACGGATGGAACCACAGGTGAGCATGGCGGTAGATGCCGGCAAGCTTTCGGGTTCTGTTCACTCTTCCTTCCAGCGCATGTACCAACGGTTACCCGGTATTTTTCCGGATGAACCGCCCAGCCTCCTGCACGGCGACCTCTGGGGGGGCAATTATTTTTTCAACTCCGATGGAAAAGCCGCAATTTACGATCCCGCTGTTTATTACGGCAACAGGGAGATGGAGATCTCATTTACGAAGATGTTCGGCGGATTTTCTCCCGAATTTTACAGGGCATATAATGACGTGTGGCCCCTGAGCCCGGATTTTAACAGCCGCAAGGATATCTATAATCTTTACCCGCTGCTGGTGCATGCGAACCTTTTCGGCGGACACTACGCCCGGCAGGTGGTGTCGGTCGTCCGGCAATTTTGATATGGCCGCCCCGGTACGGACTAAATCGGAAACAGGAATAAATTCAAATTCTACCAATCACTTTTAAGCTCCATATTCTATTTACATGTTTTCAGATAACCCTATCACCACTAACCCGACAGCTACAGCAGGATGAGCACTTACCAACGTATCGTCAGCCTGGTGCCCAGCCTGACGGAACTGCTGATTCACCTCGGTTTAAAAGAACGACTGGTGGGACGCACCCGTTTTTGCATTCATCCGGCCGATGAAATCAAGGATATCCCGATTTTCGGGGGCACCAAAAATCCCAGGCTGGAAGAGATAAAAAAAGCCGTGCCTGACATTATTCTGGCCAACCGGGAGGAAAACAGGAAAGAGGATATCAAGAGCCTGGAAAAGGATGTCAAGGTCATGCTGACCGATATTACGACCATTGAAGATGCCCTGATCACTATCCACGAGATCGGCAAGCGGTTTGGTAAAGAGGTGGAATCGGATCAGCTGGCAGGCCAAATTGCCGCATCCCTGGAACAGCGCCCCGAAGAACCTCCGCTCCGCACCGCCTACCTCATATGGCGCGACCCGTGGATGACGGTCGGGGCGGATACCTACATCCGCGATGTGATGGATCACTGGCGGTTGATCAACGTGTTTGACGACCAGCAGCGATACCCGCAAATAACACTCCAGCAGATCGGGCAGCGGGACCCGGACCTCCTTCTGCTCAGCAGTGAGCCTTATCCTTTTAAAAAGAAACATGTAGACGAAGTAAAAGAACAGCTGCCCGATACCCGCATTCTGCTCGTCGAAGGCGAATGGTTTAGCTGGTACGGCTCGCGCATGTTGCCGGCATTTGAAAAATTGAACGTCTGGAGAAAAGCTATTGCCTGATCTGCTACTCTCCTAGATTTCCAGCCATCTAAGTTGTACTATTAACCTTTTGTCACCGTTGAAAAAAATCTACGGGCAGATTTTACAAATATGATTCAAACCATGCACGAGAAAAACCTATTCTATTTATTGATGGCGGGACTGCTGCTTCCCTTTTCGCTCCAGGCGCAGAGTCCGGTCACAGGCGATTCAACCGAAAAGAAGCAGGTCAGGGCCCATGCCGAGTACATCAAGGGACTCGAGGAGTTTGAAAATGAAAACTACGAGGAGGCCCTCGATCATCTGACGACTGCCTACATGGAGCTGCCTGACAATCCCGGGCTCAACTACGCCCTTGCCGATGCCTACATGGCGGTAGATGACCTCTCCAACGCGGCTTTTTATGGCAAAAAGGCGGCCAAACTTAATCCCAAAAATAAATGGTACCACCTGAAGCTGGCTAACATATACCGGCGGGCGGGCAGAAACCAGGCAACTATCGACGAGCTCAAACTGGCGCTCAAATACCACCCCAACGCAACTGATGTGATGTCGGAGCTGGCCAGCGTATACTCACAGCATGGTGAGTATCTTGAATCCAATAAAATATATGACCAGCTGCTGAACAGAACCGGTCCTGATATCGGTATTTACCTGCAGAAGCTACAAAACTTTAATGAGCTGAACATGCGGGACTCTTCAATCGTACAGCTCAAAAAAATACGCCGGCTCGACCCCGACAACCTCTCCACCCTGCAGATGCTCAGCAACTATTACCTGGAGGTAAACCAGACAAATCAGGCCAAGCAGATGCTCAGGGAGGCCCTCGAAAAAAACCGGCGCGATCCCAAAACACTGGTCATGCTGGCCGATATATATGTTGAGGAGACCCAGTGGGACAGCGTGGGCACCCTGCTCGGAAACGTGGTTTCGGATCCCGTTATTGAACGGCAGGCCAAGCTGGATGTCACTCAATACCTGTTTTCTCGCTACCAGCAGGATCCCAACAATCCTTCCCTGAAACGATCTCTGGAGCGCATACTGGAAAAGTTTACGGCTTCGGAACCGGAATATGGGGCGGCTCACGCCCTGGCCGCCGACTACCACCTGAATGAAAATAACAACGGCCGGGCGCTGGAAGCGCTTGCCAAAACCAATGAACTGGACCCGGGCAACGATATGGCCTGGCGGCAACGCATCCAGCTTCTGCTGGCCGAGGGGCAGTACGATGCTGTAATTGAGGCAGGGAAAAAGGCGGACGAGCATATCCCGCAGGATCCATTTGTACTCTACTTTGTGGGCAATGCCCATCTGGGCAAGGGGGAAGAGAAACAGGCGCTTGAATGGTTCGAAAAAGCCTCCCGTACGCCCTCCCGCAAACCGTTTAAATCGGCAATATACGGCTCCATGGGCGATGCCTACTCCGCACTAGACCAGTGGGACAAAGCCGTGGAAGCCTACGAACAGGCGTTGTCGCTGGATCCCCAGAACCACAACGTGCTGAACAACTACGCCTACTACCTGTCGGAGCGCGACGAAAGGCTGGATGAAGCTGAAAAAATGGCGCTCAAAGCGATTGAACAGGCGCCGGAGAACCCCTCCTACCTCGATACTGTGGGATGGGTCTATTACAAGAAAGGAGACTTCGAAAAGGCCCGTCGCTATATCAAAGCTTCCATCGATACCGGATCGGCCAGCGCAGAAGTGCTTGAACACATGGGGGATGTGATGCAGAAACTGGGTAACCCCGAGCAGGCCCGTCAATGGTGGAACAAGGCCCTAAAGAAAGATCCCTCCCGGACCCATTTGAAAGAGAAAATAAACTAAAGGATATCCTGGTGCAGACAAGAACCATACTTGCCGTTTGTTTCCTGGTCGCCCTCTCCGCGGCCTGTTCTTCTCCGCGGATTGCCACGGTAGATACTGACCGGGACTTCGAGCGTTCTCCCGTACGGGGCGATACGCTGCTGGCCCATCTCCCGGATTATTCTGCATCCCTTAACACGATCCGGGGAAAGGGAAAGGCTATTGTAAGTGAACCCGGAAATTCCGAGCGCGTTACTGTCTATTTTTCGGGCAACAGGGGGAAAAGTCTTGTCACCATAAAAAATGCGCTGGGTATCGAAGGGGGACAGCTCCTCTCGGAGGGCGACTCTCTGCTGATCTACAACAAGGTGGACAGGACAGCCCGGAAAATTTCTGTCCTGGACCGTAATGTGACCAGCATTGGCCACCTGGCCTCGGTCAATGTACTGGAGATGATCAATTTTGTGCCCCGTCAAGGCCGGACCCTCCGGGTCTACGAGTCGGAGAACCGCTACCTCGTGGTTATGAAGAGCGGAACAAAAGTGTATATCGACAAGAATAATTACAACGTGCGCCGTGTCGACCAGCCGACGAGCGCCAACCTGCCATATTCACGGATTATCTATGAAGCCTATGGCACTATCAACGGATTCAAACTTCCGCGGAGAGTTACTATCTTTAGTGCGGATGCAGAGTCAAAAGTAGCGCTGTTAATACAGTCGCTCGAGATTAATCCCGGTGAACTCGACCTGGACATTGATCTGCCGAGCGACGTAAAACTTGTAACGCAATGAAACGGATAACGCTCATACTATTTACATTCTTGTGGCTGATACCCCTTGCGGGAGCGGCTCAGGCCGACAGGTACAGGGAGATGCGCCAGGAGCTGATCCAAAAACAGCAGGCCACGCGATCGGAAATTGACGAGATCAACAAGCAGATCGATCAGTATGAAGAGCGGCTGGTGCTGGCGGAAGAGAAATATGAGCGACTGTATAACCAGTATGAAGATCTAAAACGACTCATTGCACTTCAGGATCAAAAAATATCCAAGCTTGAAACCGAACTGACCCATATCCGCGAAGAGATAACCGTCAATGAACAACAGATCGAGGAAAACGAGAAGGAACTGCAACGACTGGTAGAAAACTATAAAGAAACGCTTACGTATGTCTACAAGCACGGGCGTACATCGCACCTGGCGCTCATCTTTTCATCCGGGTCTGTCAACCAGATGCTCGTAAGAGCCTATTACCTGAACAAGTTTGAGGAACACCGGCTGAAGCAGACGCGGGAGATCAGGGAGACCACCGCCCAGCTTGAGGTCTCAAAAACACAGCTCGAGGAGGCCCGAAAAAAGAACAGGGCTGTACTCGCTGAAATACGCGAAGAAAAGCAGGAGCTGGCTGAAAAACGGGATAAACAGGCCGAAAATGTGAAACTCCTTCGGCGCGACCGCGAGCAGATCGAGGAGCAGCTGGCTGAAAAAAAGCAGCAGAAAGATGAACTGGACCGCACGCTGACCTCCCTTATCATGGAAGAAGAAAAGGTCCGGAAGGCGATGGAAGCGCGCATCAATGAGCTGGAAGCCGAACGCAAGCAGAAGCTGGCGGCCGCCAAATCAATTGAAAATGAAGCCGAGCGAAACCGGGAGATGGCCAAGTATTCAGAACCCGTTGAACCCGAAAGCTATATTACCGATGAGAGGCTCTCTACCCTGGAGCAATCGTTTGCAAACCAGAAGGGGCAACTGCGCTGGCCGGTGGAAAGCAGCACCATTTCGGAACATTTTGGCCGCCGCCGCCACCCGGTCTACGGAACCGTCACTGAAAACCTGGGGGTGGAAATTGTGACCAAGCCCAAAGATGCCGTTCGCGTGGTCCATGACGGATATGTAGTGGCGGTGCAGCCGCTGCCGGGCTATGGAGATGTCGTAGTGGTCAAACATGGCAAGTACATTACCGCTTACGGCAACTTGAGCGAGGTGATGGTGCGCAAAAATGCGGTATTGAACGCCGGCGACATC
This sequence comes from Halalkalibaculum sp. DA3122, assembly GCF_043951865.1. Lineage (NCBI taxonomy): Bacteria > Pseudomonadati > Balneolota > Balneolia > Balneolales > Balneolaceae > Halalkalibaculum > Halalkalibaculum sp. DA3122. Next base: position 124,040 of record NZ_JBINJF010000007.1, on the reverse strand, counting down.
ATCGGGCTTTCGGGTGATCAAAACTCGGCCAAGGGAGAATCGGTCTTTTTCATGGTTCGGGAAGGCAACACAAATCTTAATCCAGAAGCATGGCTGGCCAATAAATAGTGTAAGGGCGGTCAGCGGTAAAATGATAGCTCTCTTTATGCATTGGGTTCTTCCTCTCCAGAGGGAACGTTTGGATTGTGCCACAAAAACGAAAAAGACGTGAGGAAGGCATAAGGCAACTCCATCCACAAAAAGTCTTGGTATCCATTTCCGATCCCATTTCTTATTTTCCCTCTCAACTGGCAACCTATTCAACAGTATTGAACTTTCATTCATGGACAGCTGGTATCGTACTTTCGCCTATGTCACCGCCTCACTTGTATTCGGTCTCCTGTTTATCATATTTACCAACAGTTTTCTGACCTATGTGAATTATCCCGGCTGGACAGGATATGTAACACTGTTGGCATATGGACTGGTATTCGTCAATCTCAGCTATGGAATGAGCCGGCGGTATAACAAAAAACTCAAGTTCCCGTCAACCACCAGTTATGTGATGGCTACACTTCTTGTTCTGCCTACCCTCGTCTGGATCTATACCAAGGAGACGGCACTTGCTGAAAGCCGGATGGTATTTACCCTGACAGCCATTTTTGCCGTCTATCTCGGTGCTTATTACGGCACAAAAGCCGGGATGAAACGACGGGAAGACTACCTGAGAAAGCTGCGGGAAGAGGGGGAGCAGTTACCGGAAGATCTCCAGCGTCCCCACGATGATTTGAATAAAAATTGACGGCCCCGGAATAGCAGTCGGCCGGGAACCTTTTATCTGGTTGGTTTGGAGACCAATTTCCCCTTTATTGATCCGCCAGATCTCAAAAAGTTTTACATCATTCCCGTTTCCTGTGTATTATTGTTTTTGATGCTCTTCAACCAAATTGCTGCTTGTATGACAAAACGAACCTCTTTTCTGCTCTTTATTGTCTCGTTGCTGCTCAGTTTACAGGTGCACGCCCAGCCCGACCGGCTCACCGGAGAACCGTTCGCCACCCGCTCAGAAGTTATCGGGAAACACGGCATGGTGGCGACCAGTCAACCGCTGGCCGTGCAGGTGGGGCTAGATATTCTCAAAAATGGCGGCAACGCTGTTGACGCTGCCATCGCCACAAACGCGGCACTGGGTGTAATGGAACCGACCGGTAACGGTATCGGGGGCGACCTGTTTGCCATTATCTGGTCCGCCGAAGATCAGCGGCTTTACGGGTTAAACGCCAGCGGGCGCTCTCCGCTGGCACTCAGCTACCAGCAGATGAAAAAAGAATTGAGAAAACGGGACCGCGAATCAATTCCTCCCTACGGATTTCTCCCGATCTCGGTACCCGGCGCAGTCGATGGCTGGTTCCAGATGCATGAGAAGCTGGGATCCATGCCGATGGACCGAATTCTTCAACCCGCTATTGAGTACGCCGAAGAGGGATTCCCCGTAAGTGAGCTCATCGCCTTTTACTGGGATATAGGGGCCCGCATTCACAGGGATCGCCCGGGTGGTTTCAGAGAAGAGATGACGATCAACGGACGGGGACCTGAAAAAGGGGAAATCGTGCGTCGACCCACCCTTGCCAACACGCTCAGCATCCTGGCCAGCGAGGGACGCGATGCGTTTTATGAAGGCGAAATTGCCGACCAAATCGACCGGTTTATGCGGGAACACGGGGGCTTTCTCCGTAAAAAAGATCTGCAGGAACACCGTTCCACCTGGGTGGAACCGGTTTCGGTCAACTATCGCGGGTATGATGTGTATGAGCTCCCGCCCAACGGGCAAGGCATTGCCGCCCTGCAAATGCTTCAGATATTGGAAGAATATGACCTGGAATCGATGGGATACGGCAGCGAAGAGGCGCTTCACTATATGCTGGAGGCCAAAAAACTGGCCTTTGAAGATCGCGCCAAACTCTATGCCGATCCGGATTTTGCAGATATACCGGTGGCTGAACTGATTTCGGAGGAATACGCCGCACAGCGCCGAAAGCAGATTGACAGCCAGTCGGCCAACACCGTAGAACCCGGAATGAGTATTCTGGAAGAGGGGGACACGATATACTTGACAACCGCCGATTCGGCCGGCAATATGGTTTCACTGATCCAGAGCAATTACCGCGGCATGGGCTCCGGTATCGTGGTACCGGGCACGGGATTTGTATTCCAGGATCGCGGTGAGCTTTTCTCAATGGATCCGGAGCATGCCAACGTATATGAGGCCGGCAAGCGACCGTTTCACACCATTATCCCCGCTTTTGTGATGAAAGACCGCGTCCCGTTTATGAGTTTCGGCGTGATGGGAGGAGGAATGCAGCCGCAGGGACACCTGCAGATCCTGACTAACATCATCGACTTTGGCATGAACCTGCAGGAAGCCGGCGATGCGGCACGGTGGCGTCATGCGGGTTCCACCCAGCCAACCGGTGCAGCTGATACTTACCTGCAGGATGGGGGTACCGTCAGCCTGGAATCGGGTTATGACTGGGAGTCTGTTCGTGGACTCATGATGCGCGGCCATGATGTGGAATACAGCGTGGGTGGCTACGGCGGCTACCAGGCGATTATGTATGATGCGGAAAACGGCGTCTATTTTGGCGCGTCTGAATCGCGCAAGGATGGTCACGCAGCCGGCTATTGAAAAGAAAAATTACCGTCTCTTTTATTTTGCCAAGCTGAACTAATTTAATGAGCGGATACTGAATAAGTTGTAGATTGATACTTAAACAAGTGATTTTCCCAACGTAACCCTATATAAGCATGAATATATTAAAGAGTTTCCACTATTTTCTAAGTGCATTCCTGGTCATCGCCTCAACCATTGCGTGCGCCAAGTCAAATGAGTCAACAGGACCCGACGGCAACGGGCCGGGAACCATGGACCCCAATTCGTCATATGAGCTGACCGAGGCTTTTCCCCATCTCTCGTTTACACGTCCGGTGGACTTGCAGTATCCCCCGGATGGCAGCAACCGGTTGTTTGTGGTGGAACAGCGGGGCGTTATCACATTTTTTGAAAATACCGCCGAAACAGCAGAAAAGACCCCGTTCCTGGATATCGAGGAGCGTGTAGATGACCGGGGCAATGAAGAGGGATTGCTGGGGCTGGCCTTTCATCCCGACTTTGAGCAGAACGGCTACTTTTACCTGAACTATACCACCAATAATTCGACTACCCGTATTTCACGGTTTACGTTGTCAGACGACAATCCGCAACAGGCGGATCCGGCATCAGAGAAGGTTATCCTCTCGTTTGAGCAGCCCTACGGCAACCACAATGGCGGGCAGGTTTCCTTTGGACCGGACGGGTATCTTTACATCGCTGTTGGAGATGGCGGGGCGGGCGGCGATCCCCAGGAACATGGTCAAAATCGCTCTACCCTGCTGGGAACCATCCTCCGTATCGATGTGGACCGGCGGGAAGGAAACAGGAACTATGCTATTCCCCCGGATAACCCGTTTTACGACAACAGCCAGGGATACCGCGAAGAGATCTACGCGTATGGACTGCGAAACCCGTGGCGATTCAGTTTTGATGCCGAAACAGGCCAGCTGTGGACCGGGGATGTGGGACAAAACGCCTATGAAGAGATCGATATCATTGAAAACGGGGGGGATTACGGCTGGAATACCATGGAGGGCAATCACTGTTTTGATCCCCGGGAAGGATGCGACCAATCCGGCCTGGAACTTCCTGTCCTCGAATACTCCCAGAGCAACGGCGACCGATCGGTGACGGGCGGTTTTGTGTATCGCGGTCCCTCTTTGACCGAGCTCACCGGCCAGTACATTTATGCCGACTACGAATCGGGGCGTATATGGGCTTTAGATTTCTCGGATATGGATAATCCCGTCAATACCCTGCTGTATAGAGCCGACTTCGGGATATCCTCTTTCGGCGTGGACCAGGATAATGAACTTTATATTTGCGGTTTCGACGGGAAAATTCACAAGCTGGTACCGGCTTCCTGAGGACCGCCGATCCACACATGCATAGTTATTAGTTATTCACCAAGAACATATTCAATTCCACCTGCCAGGTGTTGACGAAAAGCCGGATCAGCATAACATTCGTTGGTATGCCCCCCGGCGGTATAGAAGGCACGCCCCCCCAGCGTTTCATGGTACCAGGCGGCCGGATGATAATCTCCGTTGGTGCCCCCCTCGTAGGTCGACTCATCCAGAAACGCCAGGACATTTATGTGATCCTGGATACTCTTGAAATTGTACCACTCATCCGTCCGCACCCACTCTTCAGGAAGATGTTCGGTAGATGGATGATCTTGGTTGACCACCCGGACGGTGGCTTCCTGTACAGCCGGGTGCCCATTGAAGTAGGCGCCCACAAGCTTGTTATACCAGGACCAGTCGTACTCGGTGTCGCTGGCCGAGTGAATACCGGCAAATCCCCCGCCTGCGGTAATATACTGCTCAAAAGCCTGCTGTTGTTCGTCATTGAGAACATTTCCGGTAGTATTGAGAAAGATCACGGCCTGGTATCCTGCCAGATTTTCTTCAGTAAAAAGAGCGGCGTCTTCGGTGTGATCGATTGAATAATTGTGCTCGGCGGCAATCTCTTTGAGAGCCTCCACACCGGCCGGAATAGAAGCATGGCGGAAACCTTCGGTTTTGGTAAAAACAAGCAGTTGTGCTTCATCAGCCTGTTGGGCCCCGGCTTCCTGAAGGCCGAAAGACCCGGCTCCCAATAAAAAAAGGACCAAAAAAGAAACAGATTTATACATAATTACATGGATTGATTAAAATGAATGGTAAATTTGTGGAATCAGGGCAACATAACCAAATCAATAAATCGGCAGGCGGGAATCGATATCTCGAGCCCATTGATTAATCCCCCCTTTTAGGTTTTTGACATCGGTAAATCCCTGTTGCTCCAGGAAACGGCAGGCCCTGGCACTGCGAGATCCGCTCCGGCAGAGGCATACGACCTCCTTGTCTTTGTATTCCTCGAGCTCGCCAACACGGTCTTGCAGGCTATCCACCGGTATTAATACCGTCTGCTCATAACCTATATCGGATTGGTATTTTTCAAACGGTTCGCGAACATCCAGCACCAAAAGGGCGTCGCCGTCATCTATTTTTTGTTTCAGTTGTTGAACGGTAATCTCTTCCATAATGTGATGCGTCGGGTATATATATTTGCGATTGTTTAATGATGCTATAAAAATAGTTCCAGGCAAGGATCATTTCCCAGCGGTGATATATTCCCCGCTTTTTTCGTGCTTGAACCGGGAAAACGGGTCGACATCCATATTTCTTCCTGGATCACACCACTATCAATCGTTGTCATACCGGTCCAGCCGAAACTGCTTGCCCAGGTACAGCTGCCGGGCCTCTTCATCTTCCGCCAGGTAGTCGGCCGACCCCTCTTTTAAAATCTTGCCCTCGAACATCAGGTAGGCGCGATCGGTTATCGCCAGTGTTTCATGCACATTGTGATCGGTAATAAAGATCCCGATGTTGCGGTATTTGAGTTGGGCTACAATCTCCTGGATATCTTCAACCGCAATAGGATCGACCCCGGCAAACGGTTCGTCAAGCAATATAAATTTGGGATCGGTAACCAGGGCGCGGGCAATTTCGGTGCGCCGCCGCTCGCCGCCCGACAGGCTGTATCCCTTGCTGTCAACGACCCGTTCCAGCCCAAATTCTTCGATAAGCTGATCGGCACGCCGGCGGATATCCTGTTTCGACATATCAAAAAACTGGAGAACCGATTCCAGGTTTTCCCGTACGGTAAGATTGCGGAAAACACTGGCTTCCTGCGATAGATACCCGATTCCCATGCGGGCCCGTTTGTACATCGGCAGATTGGTTATATTCTTCTGATCCATAAAGATCTTCCCCTCGTTGGGCTCAATCAGCCCCACAAACATGTAGAAGGTTGTCGTTTTACCAGCGCCATTGGGACCAAGCAATCCCACGATTTCGCCCTGTTGCACATCGATCGAAACATCCGAAACCACTTCGCGCTTCCGGTAGCGCTTGACCAGGCCCTGGCTGTAAAGCTTCATCTTTTTTGAATAATCGGGCATTGCCTGGCTTACCTGGTTTGGTGATTAAAGTGAGAGGTGTTTCTGTGTTTTTAAAACGTAGTGCGTACTGCGTATTGCGTAGAAAAGAGCTTGGTTGCACCGGACACGGAATACGCGATACGTATCGAGACCAGGTTCAAAAATAACCTGTGGTCGACCTTTCGCTATACCGCTACCATTTCACTTAAAATCGACTCAAAAATAAGCTTGCCGTCGTCGGAGCCGAGCATGTTCTCCACGGCACGTTCCGGATGGGGCATCATGCCCAGCACGTTGCGCTGCTTGTTACAGATTCCGGCGATGTTATCAACCGAGCCGTTAAAATTGGTGTCTTCGCTGACGTTCCCCTGTTCATCGGAATACCGGAATATCACCTGGTCGTTCTCCTGCAGGTCACGCAGTCCCTCTTCATCGATAAAGTAATTGCCTTCGCCGTGGGCAACGGGAATTTTGAGCACTTGCCCTTTTGAAAGTGCGCGCGTGTAGATAGAGTTTGTTGACTCACACCGCAGGTGCACCTGCTTGCAGACATACCGCAGTTCCTTGTTGTGAAGCATGGCTCCCGGCAGCAGCCCGGCTTCCAGCAAGATCTGGAATCCATTGCAGATACCCAGTACCGGGCCGCCCTTTTCGGCGAATTCCACGACCGACTGCATGATGGGAGAAAAACGGGCAATCGCCCCGCAGCGGAGATAGTCGCCGTAGGAGAAACCGCCGGGAATCAGCAAAAAGTCGATGCCCGACAGGTCGGTATCCTTATGCCACAGGAATTGAGTTTCTACATTCATGATATGGGCCAGCGCATGATAGGCATCATGGTCGCAGTTGGAACCCGGAAACGAGATTACGCCAAAAGTTGAAGACACGGTTATCCTTTAATTTCGGTGATTAGTTGAATTTCCTTGAGTATGCTGTTCACTTGGAAGCATTCTTCGAACGATCCCTCATACACATTGGCCTTGCCCTCGTTATGTACTTTGAAGGTCAATTTTTCCGCTTTTGAACGGCTGCAGCCGGTTGCTTTCATAATCTGGTTGATTACTTCATCAAATGTATGCTCTTCGTCGTTGTACAGTATAACGCGCCAGGGTGTCTTCTCCTTGTCTTCCTCTTTTTCCTCTGTCATTACCTCGACCGAGGGAGTCTCTTCCGGAGTACCGGGATCGGGCCTGGGGTTGTCTGCCGAATCGATAGAGAACGGATCTACCATAGGCATTCCGCTAGTTTTCATTGATCGTTATTTCAAAATCTTCCATTACCTCGTTGGCCAGCAGTTTTGTGCAGGCTGTTTCAGCAATTTCATGAGCTTTTTCCTTGTCTTCCGCATCGATATCGAGCTCAATAAGTTTGCCGATTCGGACCTCATTCACTTCACTGAGACCCAAGTTTTGGAGGGCGTGATGGGTTGCCTTTCCCTGTGGATCAAGAATCGATTTGCGGAGCGTGACGTTAACGGTTGCTTTGTACATAAATAAGGTTATTCAATATTCAATATTGCCAGGTGAAGTCCGCCACCTGAAGATATATGCTTTGGTTGTAAAATTCGGGAAAATCAGTTGTCAAAGTTAATAGTTCTGATGCTTAGCTGCTAACCTGAATTTTACCGCAGGGCCGGGCCAGGTTTTTTCACAAATGTTGGGACGGCAACAGCCCAAGTGCCAGTCTGGTTATGGGACAATTAGTGTAGTCGAGGGCTTTGTAAAACCCTCAATTCCTCGTTCTGAGGGATTTGTACTCCCGTTAAAAGGTCACCAAGGTCGGTAGTACAACTCCCTCCCAACAAAATAGCAGGTTCGGCAACGGTCCCTAGTAGTTATTTGGGGGATACAGACCGCAATTTTTCCTCTTTACACTCTGTTTATTTGTCCCTGTATCCAATAAACACAGCGGCTATGCGAGTTTCTGTTGGATATCGTCAGCAATATGCTTGGCGTGAATCCGGGTATTTTCGATAAAGAGGCTGTTGGTATCCATGCCCCCGCAGACCACTCCGGCCACGTACATGCCCGCGCGATTGGTCTCCAGGGTGTCATCGTCATAGATCGGCATCCTCGTTTCGTCATCAGTCAGCTCAATGCCAAACTTTTCCATCAGGTTGAAATTTGGCTTGTAGCCAGTCAGGGCCAGCACAAAATCGTTCGGAATTATCTTTTTGCCTTCCGGGGTATCGAGGACGACCTCTTTTTCACGAAATTCTGCCACCTCGGTGTTAAAATAGGCCTTGATCTCATTTTTTTTGATGCGGTTCTCGATATCCGGTTTTACCCAGTATTTAACCGTCTCCTTGATGCCGTCTCCGCGAATGGCCATCGTTACGTTGGCCCCGGCGCGGTAGGTTTCGAGAGCGGCGTCAACCGCCGAGTTTCCAGCCCCTACAACAAGCAGATCCTGCCAGGCGTAGGCGTGAGCTTCATCGTAATAATGACTGACTTTTGGCAGATCTTCCCCTGGAACATCCATCTTGCGGGCGATGTCGTAAAATCCTGTTGCGACCACGACCTTGGAGGCCGCATACTCATCTTTGTCCGTTGTCACGGTATAACGGCCATCCTCGCCGTCAATATTTCGGACCTCTTCATACAGGTGAATCGGCAACTCATAGCTTTCGGCCGCCCGCCGGTAATACTCCATCGCCTCGCGGCGCGTCGGCTTGTGACCATGGGAAATAAAGGGGATGCCCCCGATCTCCAGTCGGTCGGAGGTGGAAAAAAAGGTCATATTCTTGGGATAGTTATATATTGAGTTAACGAGGCATCCGCGTTCGATAATTTTAAAGGGAATATTTCGCTGTTTCAGGGCAATGCCGGTTGCGAGTCCAATAGGACCGGCACCTACGATTATTACCATTTTTACCAGTGTTTAAAGTTTAAAGTGATAGTTGCGGGAAGCTTACACATCAATTTTTTTCGCAAAAAAGTTCACTATGGTATTATTTAACCAGCCGGGCGGTTCGCTCCAAAACCCCACATGTCCGCCTTCGTCCGTAATGACATGAGACATCGAGCGGTTTGCTTCGATCTTCTCAAGCGGTATTATATCCATTGGACAGATCGGGTCAGACCGGCTGTGTACCACCAGGGTGGGGATCCCGATATGCTCCAGAAAGTGTTGTGACGAGCAGCGGCTATAGTAGTCGTCCGCTCCATCAAAACCGTGCAGGGGCGCGGTCACCTGATCATCAAACTCATAGATGGTATTCCCCTCAAAGGTGGGAAGATCCGGGTAGAACTCGCGTTTTTTCTTCAGTTTTTCACGTAGCGTGCGAATGAAATTGATCTCATATACGCGATTAAATCCCCGGGAAATGTGTTGAGCTCCCTGCGCCAGGTCGTAGGGTACGGAAACAGCTGAAGCCACCGCCAGCGGGTGTCGGCTCTTTAGTTCACCGAGCGACTTGAGGAGGGCGTTGCCGCCCAGGGAAAACCCCACAGCCCCTATCGGTGCATTCGGAAACCGCTCACCAACCCACCGGATCACGGTACTGATGTCCTCAGTTTCACCCGAATGATAAAAACGCCGCTGCCGGTTCAGCCTGCCGCTGCATCCCCTGAAGTTGGTTGCTACGACCGTATACTCCTGCTCTGAGAACGCCCGGGCCAGCTCCGTTATGTAATACCGCTTTGAGGAGCCCTCCAGCCCGTGAAAAAGAACCACCACCGGCCGGTAGCTGGGCGCCTTGATAACGTCGAGATCCAGAAAATCGTTGTCTGGTGTAGGGATTTCGATGCGTTGGTGATAAGGATCTTCCGCATTGTTAAACAGTGAACGCCCGATGGTATGAAAATGACCGTTCAAACACCAGGACGGCGCCTGAAAGTCAACAATATATGGCAGGTCTGTCTTCAATTATTTCGTGATTTAATTTGAATTCTTAAGTATAGGCCAGTTCTGTTTTTTCATCAAATGCTATTAAGGAGCAGGTAGAATAATATTCAAGTGTCCAGTTATCTGCACTCTTCGAAACCAGTTGAAACTCTTTGCCATTGAAAAGAGGAGTGGGCACCGGCGGTAGTTTACAGTTATGGGATAACATTATGGATACAATTCCTTACCTTCCATACCAGAATAGGTAAATTCAAGCAGTTTATTAAAAAATGACCAATCGATTTGATGAGACCCCTCCGGTGGAAACCGACAGCAGTAAAAAAACGGTAGCCTCTTCCCGCGTACGCATGAACGAGCTGGTAATGCCCAATGACACCAATCCACTCGGAAAGCTTATGGGCGGACGCCTGATGCAGTGGATGGACATCTGTTCGGCGATCTCTGCCCAGCGTCACTGCAACCGAAACGTGGTTACCGTGGCGGTCGACAGCGTGGAATTTAAAAATGCGATCGACCTGGGAGAGGTTGTCGTCATCGAGGGCGAGGTAACCCGAAGCTTCAATACCTCGATGGAAGTGGCGATGCAGGTGTGGGCGGAGAATCTCCGTACCGGTGAACGACGCCTGTGTACCACCTCATTCTATACTTTTGTAGCTGTTGATGCGGATGGCAAACCGGTGCCGGTTCCCCGGATTATTCCGGAAACCGACTTTGAGCAGGAGCGCTATGAGCAGGCTGCAGAACGACGGGAAATGCGGCTGCATATCTCCAAACAAAATGAAGATGCCCACAGGAGGCGGAACAGGGAACATTCGTAAATCCTGACCAGCAAATCTTGCATCCCCCCCCCCAAACTCAAGACTCAAAACCCACAACTATCTTACCAGCACCAATTTGATGGTCGTTGAACGAGATTCCGTTTGCAGGTGGGCAAAGTAGATGCCGCTGCTCAGGTCTTGTGCATCAAAATGGAATATATGGATGCGCGCTCCCAGCTCGCTGTCGACAAGCTCCCCTACCTTTTGTCCCAGGATATTGTAGATTGAGATATTGACATGGCTCTTTTCAGCCAGGTCGAGACGCAGGCGTGTGGAGCCGTTAAATGGGTTTGGGTAGTTCTGAAAAAAATCGGTTACCTGTGGAGGCTGTGCAGACTGCACCCGGCCCTTCCCCGATACCTGAAACGGCTTTTGAGCCCGGGCTGCCTGTATTTGTGAACGAAGCTCATCCAGATTGTCGCCAAAAGCGTAGACAAATCCCACCCTGACTGTAGCGTTTGCCCCGACGGTATACGGCCCGGAGGCCACTACGGCGGATGCATCTGCCCCCGAAACGGACGTATGTTCAGTGCCGGCGCTGAGTGCGTATTTTTTTTCGTCATCGGTAAACCCATCGTAGATCCCGAAGTTCGCCCCCCTCCCCGAAGCCGCGTTATCGATCGCAAACACGCTGGAGGTGGGGCCCAGGCTTGCTACCGCCACGAACGGCTGCGTGCTTTCGGGATCCTCGTCATAGATGTAGAGAATACTGTCCTGCGGGCTGTAGGAGATCCCGTTGTTACCCGCTTCTTCGCCAATATCCCAGTCGTTAAACAGGCCGGCATAGACCTCCTCAAGTTCAAGATAGGATGAAGGATTCCGGATTTGATACAGCATGAGCACGGTGTTGGAAAGATTGGGTCTCCGGAAGGCATACGTTGTCAGTTCAATATGGGCAGAACGGTTATTCACGGTATCGGTCGTAAAATGGGTGTGCCCTTTCAGATCCGCCTCGGCTGCCAACGAATCAAGCCGAACGGTTGACTGCGGATTAAAGTCGCGCGATACGGCACCATCCGCGGTGCGAACGGCATCGTGCATCGTGCGGTTAACCTGCAGCATAAGTCCTCCTTCAAACAGCAGGTTATTCCGCTCTACATACTGGCCGTTCACCTCGTCGCGGGGAATAAATCCAACCCCGCCCTCCTGGCTGAGAGGATCGGTAAAGCCGATCGTGCCGTCGGCTGAGATGGAAATCTTAACGCGGTTTTCGGCCATCGTATCATACAACAGGTCGCCATACCGGACCACATCAAAATCCTCATAGCCATTCGAAGAATCTTCAAATTCCAGCACAAAGGTTGGGACCTGCTCCAGGTTGAAGCTGCTGCTGATCTGCAGGGGCACCGTTACCCGGACGGTGTCGTCCGTAGAGATAGAGCCTAACGAACGTGTCGGCTCCCGAAGCTGAATCCCGTCTCCCGAAAGGGACGCAGCGTTCATCTCAAGATTTGAAGTTGAGGCCCCGTAGTTGACGAGGGTAATCTCCATGCGACCAGGTTCGTCAAACCCCAGCTTCTGTCCAATTTCATTGACAAACCCGACTCGATCCACCTCGATTCCGGGAAAGTTGCTGCTCACCGCCGTTGAGGCGTTAATCTTTCCACGCCCGAGCAGTATCCCCATGTCAATCCGGTCTGAAGAAACCCGTATTTGTTGAGCGATCCGCCGGGCCGACCACCCGGGATGCCGGGCACGCAGGAGCGCGGCCAGGCCTGAGACTACGGGTGTTGACATCGAGGTTCCGCTTTTGGCCCCAAACCCGTTATTGCCGACGGTACTTTGGATGCCCGATCCTGTTGCAAGAACATCCAGCCCCAGCCCGTAATTGCTGTAGCCGGAACGCCGGTCGGTTCCCGGCTCCACAGACCCTACCGACACGACATCATTGTATCCTGCCGGGTAGATTACTTCCGCATTCCCCTCATTGCCGGCGGCCCCGACCACCACGGCTCCAAGACGGGTAGCGTACTCGATGACCTCTTTTTCTGCTTCAGAAGAGCCGTATCCCCCCCAGCTGCAATTGATTACATCGGCGCCGTTGCTGGCCGCGTACAAAATTCCTTCAAATCCAAAAGCGATCGCCTCCGGATCTGCGGGGACGCCGCCTGCTTTAACAGCCATATACCGGGCCTTGTACCCCGCACCCGCCAGTCCCAGGCCGTTGTCGGTTTCCGCAGCAGCGATGCCCGCCACATGGGTTCCGTGGTCGTTGGCATCCATCATCGGGTCGTTGTCTTCGGTAACATCTCCGGAGAGCGTGCCGCCGGCCCAAAAATCCCAGCCGATCACATCATCAACAAAACCGTTCCCGTCATTATCGATGTTGTCACCGGCTATTTCATCTTCATTCTCCCACAGCTTTTCATCAAGATCAGAATGGTTGTAATCCACCCCCGAGTCAATAATTGCAATCACTACGTCCGGCGACCCCTGTGTAACCTCCCAGGCATCATAGAAGTGATGGTATTCTTCATACGGATTCCTGAACTCCTCGTCCGGGATATGCTGGGTAAACCGGAGGTATCGGGGTTCGGCATACTCCACCCCCTCCAGGCGGGACACCTTGGCCGCCAGCCAGGCAGGATCAATATCTGCAGCGTACCGGACAGAATAGATCCGCTGCAGTCCGGCCACCGCTTTTTCAACTTCAGAGTTGTTGGAAAAACCTGTGCCTGCTTCATTTTTTCGGAAATGGAACTGGGATTGTTCCCAGATCGGTCTGGGATGCGCGGCGCCAAACCTGTTTAGAAATTTATGGATCTTGTCTTTTGGTTCAGTACCGCTTTTTTGCCGGAGGGTACCGAGCGTCTGCTGATCCTCATATTTAATGATAAGCGTATTTGGGAGATACTGCGGGCGGCTGCCCTGCGCGGGGAGAAGTCCCGGCACAAGCAACAGGATACTAAAAGTAACTGCGAAAATGGGTATATATATCTTCATTTAGCAGGATAAAAGTTTCCAGGAGCCCAACCAATCCGGCACCAACCTCGCTGCAGTGCAGTCATATTTCGGCCTGACAACACCGTTTCCGGATCACGCTCAAGATGCAGGTAAAACCGCACACTAACAAAACCATCGAAAATTTATATATTAGACAAACTCTACTCTAAGAAAGGGGAATATGGCAGCAAACAGTTCCAACGGCACTCCGACCAAACGTATAGCGGCAATCGATCTGGGGACAAACTCCTTCCACGCAGTCATTGTAGATATCTACCCTGACGGGAGTTTTCGCACCGTGGACAAGCTGAAAGAGATGGTGATTTTGGCGGAAAAGGGGATGGGTGACCTGCTCTCGGAGGATGCGATGGAGCGCGGGCTGGCGGCACTGAAGAAGATAAAAATTTTGTGCGACAACCAAGGGGTGGAGGAGATCCTGGCCTACGCCACCAGTGCCATCCGCGAGGCGCGCAACGGGGGGGGATTCATTCAGCGAATGATCGACCAGGTGCAGGTAAAGGCACTGGCCATCTCCGGTACAATGGAGGCCGAACTGATCGGTCACGCTGTCCAACATGGCATTTCACTGGATGAAAAGCCCGTACTGATGGCCGATGTGGGCGGCGGTAGCGTGGAGTTTATCATCGCCAACAACAAGAAGTTTTTTTATTCATCCAGCAAGAAACTGGGGGTGGCCCGGATGGCCGCGCAGTTTGTTTCAACCGATCCGATCTCCAAGAAAGAGAAGAAGAAATTGCGCAACCATTTTAAACAGGAGCTCCAGGACCTTTTTGAGGCAGCTGAAAAGTATGAAATCGATACCATCGTAGGGTCTTCGGGGACGATGGAAAATATCGGCCAGATGATCGCCAACCGGAACGATATAAGCACCAAGATGACGCTGAATGAACTGCAGTTTTCAGCTAAATCCTACAAGAAATTTTACAAGGATTTCATCAAGCGCAGTCATGACGAACGCCTCGGTGAAAAGGGACTGGACGACAAGCGGGTTGATATTATCGCTCCCGGGCTGGTCCTGCTAAAACTGCTCATAAAACAGCTCGGAATAGAGAACGTAAAAATATCCGAATCAGCGCTGCGCGAGGGGATGATTCTTCAATACATTAAAAAGGAGAAGGAAAACCTGAATCTGGACCTGCTGGCCGCCAGGTCGGTGGGACGCAATCCCCGGCGGCGAAGCATCTTTGAGCTGCTCCGAAAGTATAAATGGCACGAAGATCATTCTACCCATGTCACCAATATGGCTCTTCAGCTTTTCGATGAACTGCAGCAGGAACTGGAGTTGCCCGACAGCGACCGCGAACTGCTTGAATATGCAGGGTATGTGCACGATATCGGGTATTTTATCTCTCGCAGAAAGCACCATAAACATACGCTGTACCTGATCCGGCACTCCGATTTGCGTGGGTTCAACAACGAGGAGATCAACATCATCGCCAATGTGGCACGTTATCATCGCCGTTCGACGCCTGCCAGCCGGCACAAGTATTATGACCGGCAAAATAAAGAGGTAAAAAGGCGAATACGAATGCTGGCTGGACTTCTGCGTGTGGCCGACGGACTGGATCGAAGCCACTATCAAAATGTGCAGAATCTGGAAATTGAAATTGTGGACGGTAAAACCTGTTTCTACATCACCACGGAGAGTGATCCGGAGCTCGAAATATGGGGGGCCATGCGCAAACGCCATCTTTTTGAGGAGATTACCGGGCGTCCGCTCGAAATTTATCCCAAAGAGGAGGGACAAGTGGTGGAGATAAAGCAACCCGATCCCTTCCCGGAGTACAAAGCATAAATCCCTGGGGAAGAAAAGGGGTATGGACTTACCTCAGAGGGCTCTGCCTGCCCCTGAAACCTATACCATTGCTGCAATCTGATTGAGCAGCTCCTGGTTGCTTTCGGTATTGCGCAACACTTTCAGCAAGCTCTGCATGCTTTCTTTTGGGGATTTTTTGAGCAGATACCGGCGTACCATGTTCCGCTCTTCGAGGGAATCTTCAATAAAACGCTCTTCATTACGGGTCCCGGACGCGGCGATATTGATAGCCGGAAAGATCCGGTCGTTGGCCAGTTCACGGTCGAGTACCAGCTCCATATTACCGGTTCCCTTGAACTCTTCAAAAATAAGATCATCCATGCGAGAGTTGGTCTCGATAAGGCATGTGGCAATGATGGTAAGGGATCCGCCGCCCTCAATTTTACGGGCCGAGCCAAAAATTTTCTTGGGGATCTCCAGTGCGCGGACATCAAGTCCACCGGAAAGGGTTTTCCCGCTGCTGCTCTGGATGTTGTTGTAGGCACGTCCCAGGCGGGTCAGCGAGTCGATCAAGAGCACAGAGTCGTCGCCCAGCTCGGCCATTCGCTTCACATATCCCAGTGCCAGCTCGCTGACGCGAATATGGCTCGAGGTTGGGTTGTCATTGGAGGAGGCAAATACCTGTGCATCGGTGCTTCGCATAAAATCGGTTACCTCTTCGGGACGTTCATCCACGAGCAATACACTGGTACTTATATCGGGATGGTGCTTGGTGATTGACTCTGCAATTTTTTTCAGCAACACTGTCTTTCCGGTACGGGGCGGAGCTACAATCAGCGCCCGCTGACCTTTTCCAATAGGAGAGACAAGGTCCATTACCCGCATCTCTATATCATCGGCGTCGTAACCGAGCTTGATCTGCTCGTTCGGCATGATCGGGGTCTGCAGTTCAAAGCGGGTGGCCATCTGCCAGTGCCAGGGGTCACGATCGTTTATTTTTTCGATGGAATGGATGTGGCGGTGTCCATGTCCATCCTCTTCGTATTCGCCCTCCAGGATCAGTCCCGGGCGCAAATCGTAATGTTTCACTTCGTCCGGCTTCAGGAAGGGATCACGGGGTTCATAACTGAATTCATGATCTATTTTCCGGGCAAACCCGTAGGTTTTTTCATTGATTTCCAATACGCCCCGGTACTTGCCGGCGACCTCAACGTTGTGATTTTCGTTGAAACGGGGTACAAAGACGTTGTTCTTGCCTTTGTTCTTTCTACCGCGGTTTTTGTTGTTTCTGGAACGTCCCATTAGATCTTTGTTTGAGTTAAACTAACAATCCTGCTTAGCAACAATTCACATGCGTATCGGACAGGCTAAAGCAAGAGGATTGGTAATCTTGTAAGTGATTGCAAAAAATTGAGAGGTGAAGAAAAGAGCAGTGCAGCCCTGTGTAACTGCTGCACTGCAAATTTAACTATCGTATAGAGGGAAGATAATAATGTTTGGAAGAATTTAAAACTTACCGAACGGTGGTTGTTTCTCCGATCCATTCGTAGCAAGAGTGGAGGTTTCCTCCCACCTCAATCTCCTGTCCCTCTTCCAGTGGGTTCGGATCCCACATGAATTTCTCTTCTGTTGTAGGTGTAACAGGTTGATATGACTGATACTGATTTTGCACCTGGGAAGACAGGGAAGAATCTGTTTGTCGGGCCCTGTCCAGATAATCGAGCACCAGCCAGTAAACGACCTTGTCTTTCCGGTCCATTTTTCGACCTCCCGTACACTGACTTACCGCCTGCGAATAGATGGAAGCCATCTGCATGTAGGGCTGCCCCGAGCTGGAATCAAGATTCATGGCCTGGCGGGCAAAACTGCGCGCCTGCTGCAGATTCTCCTTGTTCAGGTAGGCATCTGAAATATCCAGGGCCACCCTCGCTTTTTCAGTTTGATCATCCGTTTTATCAAGCGCCTCTTTCAGGTACCTGATCGCTTCATCATAGTTTGCATTGTTGATCGCGTAATCTGCCAGGGCCCGGGTGTTCTCAAAATTCGGGTTGACCTCATACAACTTGTTGCGTATTTCACGCACTTTATCCATCTGCCCCTGCTGGTCGTAAAGGTCAGCGAGATCCTGGAGAATTGCCGTGCTGTCCGGGTTTTGTTCAAGCTGGCTTTCCAGAAAGGCAATTCGCTCTTTCGGGGAATCAAACAGCTTATTGCGGATAGTATCGAAAAAGGCGAGCAGCTTGTCGTTGGGAGCGTGCGGTTCGGCTTTTTCAATCATATCCAGCGCCTTGTCTTTTTGTTCTTCATTCACCAGGTGCTGCAGCGTGACCTGAACATAGTACCCGTCGCCCGACTGGGTAAATTTCTCGGGATCCTGCTCGAAAAGATCTAAATAAATACCGTAAGCGCGGGTCATGGCATCGTCAATAAAATCGGAATTTTCCTGAAGAAAGCGCGCTTCTTTGAACTTCCATTCAAACATATCGATCTCATCCTCACCGAACTCGTTGTATACTTTTTCGAATATAACCTGGGCCGTATCCAGGTAAGCAGAGCGTTCGCTGGGGTCCTGCTTCTGCATGGCGACTTCGCTGTATGCGGTTATCAACCGATTGAGGTTCCGCTCCAGGTCGAAGCGCGAATAGCCCTTCAGCTTTTTAGGCATCGCTTTGTAGATCCAGCGGCCATACCGTATGGCCCCTTCATATTCCTCGTTTTTATAATTTTCGTAGTAGATAGAATACGCGGATAGTTGATCCAGGCCCATTGGGGGTTGCACATTTTCATCCTGCGCAGTAGATACCAATGGGCTGCAAAGTATCAATAACCCTATTGCCAGTATCAATTTTTTCATGACTCAGTATTTGGTGAATATTTACTTGTTTTTAAGAAACTCCTAAAGCACCCGATATATTTTATTGTAATTTGGGCTGACTAAACATTAGCTCTGCCAGGTTTATGGAAAGCTTCACTCCCCATATCGATTCTTTGACAAGATTTTGAGCTTCTGTTCCTCTCATCCCGTAATGGAAACTAACATCGATCGAAGAATTAGAATTGGGGGAAGGAATTCCTAAACCAGCAGAAAGTAATATTGTTTCGATTCTTTTTCCATCGATTTTCAGATGCCCCGCATCGTAAGATACACCCGCTCTATATTTAAATTGTGACAGAAAGTTATTAGATCCTGACGCAAAAGGAAAGTACCGAATTCCGAAAGCGGCTTTATATCGGTCGATAAGCTGAGCGTCCTGCCGGATCTCTTCGTTGAAATCAAATCCAAAATCAGACCACTCCTCATACAGGGCTTCCGTGGTGAATGAGAGTTTCGGGCTTGCCTGGTAGGTCAACCCTCCACTTAGCTCGAGAGGGAGACGCAGCTTTCCGTCGCCCAGTCCTTCACCTTCCCGAACCGTAATGGTTTCAACAGCTCCTGAACTTATCTGCTTGTCGGACTTCTGTATCCGCTCAGCGTTTAGCACCACCGGCAAGTTTACGGAGGCCCCAATTCTGAGATAATCTCTTTCCTGCAGCAGGTTGGGAAGGGTTATCAACGTACCGAAGCGGTTTCCGAAGCCTGTTCCGCTGGTCTGCACGGTGTATTCCACACTCTGGTAGTCGCTTCCCGGAAATACCGTGGTAATATTATTTTCGAGCGAAGCCAGCACAAGCGAACCCGCGTATCCCACCGAGATATTCCGGGATATTTCCCAGCCAAATCCAAGCTCAATACTATTAATTCCTCCTGTACCCTGGTTTTGAACCGTGGCCGTATCCAGCTGCCCGCCGGATGTCCAGGTTTGATTACCAATAAAGTTGTAGTTTGAGCGGGTGAGCGGAGTAACAGAAGCAGAAATTCCGACTTTATTTTTCTTAACGGGAAGCTGCAACTGAAAATGGTTCGCGGAAAAAACAGACGTTTCTGCCCGCCCCTGGTTATCGGTACCGTTCAGGCGCTCCATCGAAAATCCGCCGGAAGCCAGCGCAAAACAGCCCATTCCCTCCCCGCTGAAACAGGCCATGTTACCCCACGTTGCCGGATTTCCGAGTCCTGCAACGTTGGTTTCATTAAAAGAAACGCCCAGCGCTCCCATTCCGTCAGCACTGGAGGAGGTCAGGTCCACCGGCATGCCAACCCCGATCTTGGAGTAAACGGTGCCCGTACGCGCCTTGTCGGCAGCAACCTGTGCAAACGCCTGAACTGTTAGCAGATTACATATGACCGCTATAAATACAAATTTTTTCAATCTGTGTTTTCTTGATTTTTAACGTAAGTGACAATGAGTTTGGGTCGTTTAGCCTCCGGTGCCTGCTCATTATGAATCAAGCTGGATCGTATAATGCCGTTATTTGTTTCTAGTGACACATAAAATTTAAGTTCCGAAGGCAGCCCATCCAGTAAAACGCTATTGGTAAATGAAGTTATATTAAATCGATAACTCCCGTCCTCCTCGTTGTAGGATCCGTTTGAGAGAACAGAACCTGTTTGCAGGGATATCGGGACATCGGCCGGATCCAGTATCTGCAGCCTGGCTTCGCTTATCGGTCCGCGCCCGGCGGTCGGCGACACCTGATCCATCGTGTTTTCCAGGCGCTGCGTGTCTTCGTACAGTACCAGCTCTACCTTTGAGAGATTCACAGACCCGATATTTTCTCTGGTCAGGTCCATATCAAAACTCACAACTTGCTCCAGCGTGCTGTGCAGTTTAAACGTGTTGTCCGGGGTATCCGGCACGTTGGTCCTTTCGAGGCTGTTGGCCCAATCTCTCGGGGCAACCTCC
This sequence comes from Halalkalibaculum sp. DA3122, assembly GCF_043951865.1. NCBI lineage: Bacteria > Pseudomonadati > Balneolota > Balneolia > Balneolales > Balneolaceae > Halalkalibaculum > Halalkalibaculum sp. DA3122. The sequence goes on along the minus strand of NZ_JBINJF010000007.1, from coordinate 103,819 downwards.
AGGGTATCACTCTCCGGGTTTTCAATGATAAATTTGCTTGCCTGTGCATCTACCGGCAGCAGCTTGGCTGAATTTTTTGGTACGAGGGCCAGTCCCGGGAATTCAATTCTGTAGAGAGAATCTCTGTTGGCGCCCTCCATCTGCGTGTAATCGCGGTAGGACTGCACCCAGCTTCCGGAAAGGGGGATGTCAACCGAATCCTCCTTTTCAGCTGTAAAAGAGGCCAGCGGGGCATTGCCCGAAAGGCCGGGCTCATCATGTAATTTCCACGCCCTGCCGCGCCAAACCTGATCGAGCTCAACGATGTCATATTCCGCCGGCTGCGTTGTGTCGCCATAGACGAGCTCCTGGTTGAACACCAGCCGAAGCTTCATATTGGCATCCGGGGCCATTTCGGCACTGCCGGAGAGCAACTGGGGACGGAGCAGCCCGGTAACCTTCATATCCCCGAACAGGGGATCACTGAACTGACCCGGCGTGAAATAGGTTAAATTCCCGGAATAGAAGTTGTAGGATTCCGTCTCGATTCCGTCCACCATCAGCGTATCAACCTTGATGGTTGTGTCGGAATCTGTAAATCCGCCTCCCACTACTCCAGATTCGTCGCAACCGACGAGCAGGGTAACACACGAGACTACCAACAACAGAAACAGGACATTTCTGCTTTCAGATGCACGGGATTGTGCAATATTCATAAGCGATGTTAACAGTATGGAAAATCTAATTTAGTTATTTGCCACTCACCAGTCATTCACCGGCCAGCTTGTCGTAGTAGTCAGCAAACTGGCTGGAAACATTTTCAGGAGACCCCTGTATCTGGGTAGGCTCTATTCCCAGCTCTTCAAAAAGGTCGTCCAGCTGACCTGTCAGGTGGTTGCCGGTAACCACTGCATCACTATATTTCAACCCGAGTGTTCGAAGGTCGACCTTGCCGTCTTTCTGGACCTGGTCGATATCAAACGAATCAGATAACCCGATCAGGTCGAGCAGTGACTGGTCAAAAATTCCGTGGTTTTCGGGATGGTGGATGTTATACACGATTTTAGAATCCTTGAAAATATCCAGGTCATTGTATTTTTCCTTCACCAGTAACGGAATCAAACCGGCCGGCCAGTCGTGGCAATGGATAATATCCGGCTTCCAGCCCAACTTCATAACTGTTTCCAGGACCCCTTTATTGTAGAAGACCAGACGTTCGTCATTATCCTCGTAATGTTCATTGGTCTCGGGATTAAGGAACAGCGCCTTCCGTTTAAAATAGGTGTCGTTATCCAGGAAGTAGACCTGAAGCTTGGCATTGGGGATACTGGCAACCTTGATGCGCATATTTTCGACCTTATCACCCACTTCAACCTCAATTCCAGACAGGCGAATTACTTCATGCAGTCGATTTCGGCGATCATTGATAGTACCGTATTTGGGCAGAAGAATGCGGATTTCATATCCCTTGTCCTGCAAAGAAGCCGGCAGGAACCTCAGCAGATCCGCAGTGTTTGTCATTCGGGCGAATGGAGAAATTTCGGCAGCAGCATATAAAACTTTCATAAATTTATGATAGCTAAAAAATTGGGGTGAGTACTATTATTCTTCGTTCTCATTGTTTTCCTTGTCCAGCTCTTTTTCTATGTAGAGCTGATCCATCTCTTCATCGTTTAACGAATAGAAGTCGAACAAGGTATCACTTCGCAGGCCAAGGCGCAGAGTCTCAACAGGGATGACTTCGGAGGGCTGGATATTTCCCAAATTGACATTACTGCCAAATTTTTTAATAAACCAGACCTGCTGTTCTTTTTTGGGAGCCTCAAAGATCAGATTTTCAACAGAAATCTGATCGGCAATTTCGTCGATTAAACCGGATCGTACCTCCCCGTTAGGCCGAAATACACCTACTGTTCCGCTTTCGCGCGCTTCACAAATAATTTTCCACGCGCCGGCATCCAGCTCTCGCTCAATCATCTTTACCCACTTGTAGGGCGGGATAATATCGTTTGGGTTCTTGCTTCCCACTTCCGACAGCACGGTATAATCGCGGCTCAGATCCCGGATAATTTCGAGTTTCCGCTGATCTGAAAGCCAAATTGTGCCGTTGGAGACCTCCAGGTACTCTATGCCGAACCGATCCAGCAGCTGCCGATACCCGTCCAGCTGGTCGCGCAGCATATACGCTTCAAACAGCGTGCCTCCAAAATAAACGGGTATATTGGCATTGGCGTAAACGGAGAGCTTGTCTTCTAAATTTTGTGTTACATAACTGGTGCCCCAGCCCAGCTTTACGATATCCATGTAATTTGAGCTGGATTCACAAAAATCTTCGGCTTGCCTAACACTTAAGCCTTTGTCCAAAACTAGGGTGACCCCTTTCTCGCGCGGTTTGCTTGTTCGTTTCGGAAGATGGTTAAGTTTAAATGCCATATGCCTGTTTGAGATTGAAATTTAAACGGTCTAAGATACTAAAATGAAGCTTTTTAATAAAGTCTACTTCCGGGCGTGCCGGCATCCCGCATATTTTTAACACTGAAACCTTTTATTAGTAATGAATCCCGTGGTAAGATCAAAATCTGATTTCCGCGGCTGTTACTTGTCTTCCGGTTTTAAAACCAACCCGGAGAACGGCGCAACGGGAATGGAATTATTAAAGCGATCGATGATCCCTCCCCGATCATCCCCGCCATAGAAACGGGAGTCGCTGTTTAAAATTACCTTGTAATCTACTCCCTGAAATGGACCCGGCTTGTACTCCCCAATCATATCGTCCGAAAAATTCAGGATAAACAACAGGTGGTTGCTCGGATCCTTCGCTTTCCTGAGGAAGGAGAATACGCCCCCGTGGGTTCTTCCCAGGTCTGTCCACTCAAATCCTTCCTGCCGGTCGTCCTGCTCATGCAGGCTCGCTTCCCGCCGATACAGCGAAAGCAGGTCTTTATACAGTCGCTTTACGCCCCGGTGTGGCTCAAATTCCAGCAGGTGCCAGTCCAGCGACCGGTCCTCCGCCCACTCACTTGTCTGCGCAAATTCTCCTCCCATAAACAGCAGCTTTTTACCGGGATGCCCCATCTGGTATACAAACAGCAGCCGAAGGTTGGGAAATTGCTGTTCATGTTCGCCCGGGCTTTTATATATCAGCGGTTTTTTCATGTGTACGACCTCGTCATGCGAGAGCGGAAGCACAAATTTTTCAGAAAGGGAGTATACCATGGGAAAGGTGATATTGTCGGCATAAACCCGGCGTTTGTCCACCCCCATCTCCATGTATGTGAGCGTATCATTCATCCATCCCATGTTCCACTTGAAGTCGAAGCCAAGTCCGCCGTGTTCTGTCGGATGGGTAACGCCCGGCCATGAGGTGGACTCCTCCGCAAATGTCAGCACGCCCGGATACTCTTTGTGCATCATGGCGTTGAACTGTTTCAGGAACTCAATCGCCTCCAGGTGTTCGTGTCCGCCGTATTTATTGGGGCTCCACTCTCCCTCCTCCTTCGAATAGTCGAGATAGAGCATGGCGGCTACCGCATCTACACGCAGCCCGTCGATATGATACTTGTCGCACCAGAAAAGCGCGTTAGACAGCAAAAAGTTGCGGACCCCCGCCTTGCCATAATCAAAAATATGGGTTCCCCAGTCTTTTTGTTCCCGGCGCTTGGGATCTTCGTATTCATACAGTGGTGAACCGTCATACATCTGCAGCCCCTGCTCGTCGCGGGGGAAGTGGGCCGGCACCCAGTCCAGAATGATGCCGATCCCGTTGTTATGGCACTGCTCCACGAAATACCTGAAGTCATCGGGATCTCCGAACCGGCTTGTAGGGGCAAAATACCCCATCACCTGGTAGCCCCAGGAAGGATCAAACGGGTGCTCGGCCACGGGCATAAGTTCGATATGAGTAAAACCCATTTCACTGACATAAGAAACCAGCTCATCGGCCAGCTCTCGATAGGTCAGGTATTCCTGGTGTTCACCCTTTCGCCGCCAGGATCCCAGGTGCACTTCATAAATCGATATAGGCTGATCGGTCTTCTGGCGCTCTCCTCGTTCTTTCAACCACTGGTCATCACTCCATTCGTAATGGTCGAGATCATACACCAGCGAAGCCACTTTCGGGCGGAGCTCGCTGACATACGCGTAGGGGTCGGCCTTCAAAAACGGGGGGGCGTGCTCGGCGGTCTTGATTTCATATTTATAGATAGCCCACTGATCCACATGAGGAACAAACGTACTCCAGAGCCCCGTATCATCATCCTTGTCCATGATATTGGCGTCTCCATTCCAGCTGTTAAAGTCACCGACCACACTTACCCGGTGGGCGTTGGGGGCCCAAACCGTGAATCGTACTCCTTCCATGCCATCTTCTTTGACCGGATGCGCTCCCAGCAATTCATACGCCCGGTGGTATTTGCCCTCATTCCACAACCATTTTTTCTTGTCGGATAATATTTTGTCCAAAGTCCCGATCCCTTATGTTTTTTATAGTTTCAGTGACAGGCTAAGGAAAATGCGGGAAAGGTGAAAGGAGAAAAATACGGGAGACGGGAGACGGGAGACGGGAGACGGGAGACGGGAGACGGGAGACGAAATATATTTTCCAGTTTACTGCTGTCCAATCGATTTTTGATTTTTTTAGATTTTCCGGCAACTGGCCTTCTCCCTCCGTGATTCTGTATTTATTTTTCCAGCTCAACAAACGCCTCATCAATATTTTCGGGTTTTTGGGTGAACAGGCTAACGAGCCAGGTAGCCAGCAGGCTCAGGAAAAAAGCCGGGATCAACTCGTAGAGGCTGTTTTTCAGCACCGGTATATAATACCAGATTATCGTCACGGCGGTACCGGTAAACAGGCCGGCAAAAACACCGGCCCTGGTGGTACCCCGCCAATACAGCGCCAAAATGGAGGTGGGCCCTATGGAGGCACCCAGCCCGGCCCATGCGAACAGTACCAGCCAGAATACATACTCCTGGGCAAAGATACCGAAGGCCAGCGCAATAACAACAAGAATGCAAACGACCGCCCGGCTGTACAATACCAGCGTTTTCTGGGGAATCTCGTTTCCTTTTTGGATGATCCGATCGTATACATCCCGCACAACCGCAGAAGCTGCAACCAGCAGCTGGGAGTCGGCAGTGGACATGATCGCCGCAAAAATCGAAGCCACCACCACTCCGAAAAGAACGGGATGCAGGTGCTGCTGGGCCAGCGCCGGGTAGAGGTTCTCCTGGTCGGCGGCGGGCAGCATATCCGCTTCCGGGAAATAGATCCTGCCCGCAAGACCGATGAACAGCGCGCCCCAGGCCATCACGACATTCCATATTGTGCCGACAACAGCCGTCCAGCGGAGCTGTTCCACATCATCAATAGCCATATAGCGGGAGAGGATATGCGGATTGCCCGGCGAGCCCAGCCCGATGCCCAGGAATCCCAACACCCCGCCCAGGGTGAGTGCAAACGGGTCGACCAGTGAGGCCTCCAGGCCGGCCAGCTCCGAGAGTACCCGTTGCAGCCCACCTGCATCAAGTATTGCGATGAACGGAAGCACAACCAACGCAAAAATCATAAAGATAGCCTGAAACATATCGGTCAGACTTACGGCCAGGAATCCGCCAAGCACGGTATACAGCAAAATGATGGCTGCAGAAAAGAAGATTCCGGTCGTTTGTTCGATATGAAAGCTCGACGCAAATGCTTTTCCGCCCGCCACAAACTGGGAAGAGACATAGCCCACCATAAAAATAAGGAATACGCTCACCAGCGCTATCCGCAGCGAACCGTTTTTATCATTAAACCGCTCGGCAAAAAAGTCTGGAACGGTAATGCAGTCATAGGTTTCAGAAAAGTTTCGGAGCCTTCGTGCATAATAAAGAAACAGGAAGAGCTCCACCACAATATACCCGATCACCGCCCAGACAGCCGACGCCCCCTGGCTGTAGGCCATGCCGGTGACGCCCAGCAGAAGCCACGCACTGCGACCGGAGACGACGGCGGAGAGTGCGATAACAAACCGGTTCATCTTTCGACCTCCAATAAAAAACTCGCTGATCCCCTCCGAAGAAAAGCGGGATGAGTAGAGACCGATCCCCACGAGCAACAGCAGGTACCCGACAAAAGCACCCACTGCGTACTCATTGGCAGCTATGGATATGATCTGGCTTTCTTCCACGGCAGTCAGCTGGTCTTGGCGTTATGCACGAGCCAAAAGCTAAATATGATAATAGCTGCCGGCACTGCAAACATCATAATGTAGAAGCTAAGCATCGACTCAGAAGTTTTTAACAGACCTCATATTTTAGCTTATGCAAAATTGATCCGGGATGAGGGAATCAGGCAAAAACGAGTAAACGGACTGTCATTGACAAAACAACCAGCTGCCCGCAACTCAAGACCCACGACCCACAACTCACGAGTCATGACCCATGACCCACAACTCGTAATCCATCATGGGAATATGCCCATCTGTTCATACATGATCCCGACTTTTTCTATGGCACTCAAAAAAGCCGCCGTACGCAAGTCTATGTCGTGTCGCTTGCGGAGCTCATTAATTTCGATATAGGCGTTGACCATCGTCTCTTCCAGGCCAGAATCAACGAGCTCGTATTCACCGGCCCCGTGTGCCAGTGCCTTCATCTCGTCTTCGGTAAACGACCTGTCGGAAATATTTTCAACCACTTTTAATATTTTGCGATAGCTGGTTTCCTCCGCTCTTTTTTCGAGCCGGCCAAATCGCACATGCGAGAGATTCTTCAGCCACTCGAAATAGGAGACCGTAACCCCGCCGGCGTTAAGGTAATTGTCGGGAATGACAAGGGCCCCGCGCTTCTTTAATATTTCATGGGCCTCGGAGGTCGTGGGCCCGTTGGCCGCCTCGGCAACAATTTTGGCCTTGATATTGGGGGCATTCTGCTCGTTAATCTGATTCTCGAGCGCGGCGGGTATCAGGATATCGCACTCAGCCTCCAGGACGGCCTTGTTGTTTCCCAGCTCCCTGGCATTGCCAAACCCGATGAGGGTGTCGTTTTTTTTCCGGTATTCCACCAGTGCCTCCAGGTCGATACCGCCAGGATCGTATATTGAACCCTCAATTTCTGCCACTCCCACCAGTTTGGCGCCCGCCTCTGTCATATATTTCGCCGAGTGATAGCCAACGTTGCCCAATCCCTGAACAACAAAGGTTTTTCCTTCGATACCTTTGGAGAGCCCCAGCTCATTCATGTCTTCCTTGTTTTCGCACGCTTCCCGAACTCCAAAAAACACCCCTCGTCCGGTCGCTTCCGTGCGCCCGCGAATTCCTCCCTGGGGAATCGGTTTACCAGTAACGCAACCCTCGCTGTTGATATCATTGGAAAGCTGGCGGTAGGTGTCCAAAATCCAGCCCATTTCCCGGGCCCCGGTGCCGTAATCGGGGGCCGGCACATCCGAACCTGGACCTATGAAATTCTTTTTTATCAGCTCAAAGGTATACCGGCGGGTAATACGTTCGATTTCGGCATCCGAGTAGTTGTTTTTATCGATCTTTATCCCCCCTTTGGCCCCTCCAAACGGCACGTCAACAACAGCGCATTTGTACGTCATCAGTGCAGCCAGCGCCATGGTTTCATCTTCATTAACCGTAGTACTAAACCGAATTCCCCCTTTGGTCGGCAGTTTGTGATGGCTGTGCTCCACCCTCCAGCCCTGGATAACCTCGATATCACCGTTATCCCTTCTCAGCGGAAACGTCACGTGATATACGGTATTACAGATCTTTATCTGATTCAGTAATCCATTTTCAAAGCGTGAAAATTCTGCCGCCTTGTCAAACGCCTTGTTTACCTGGTCAAAAAATTTATAGTTGGACATAGTCAATTTTTTTTGGAATTAAATTAATTCACAGTTCGTCGGCCTGGGTCCCGCAGCCAGATATATTCCGGATAACAAACCACGGGTATAGCGCATTCAGGATTTAAATTCTGCCGAATGAATTTTCTTCCAGCTTTCCGGTTTTCCTGTCGTCTCAATAAGCAATAGGTTGTGGACAGGAAACCGGGTATGAAATTCTCGTCCCATCACATTGAGAATACGCTCCTTTTCCCTGCGCGTAAGATTACCATACAACAAACTCAGATGGGGCATAAACTCCTCTTCCGGATGCACATCAAATAAACGCTCGGCATTTCTCCTGGCCTTAACCAGCTCTTCGCTTTTCTCCGCATGCACAAACAGGGATTGATAGAAGCTGTCTGTATATCCCGCACGGGTTAGCAGTATCTCAAAAGGATGCAGCGAAGAAGCCAGTGTATCGGTCAGTTGTGTGAGTGCAGTCTCCCCGGCCGCAAGTCCGCCCAGCAGTGTTACATGCGGCTCAAAAACCGGGGTATCGTGTTGGGCACTTAGCTTTTTAATCCGCTCATGCAGGCTGTAAGCGATATCCCCAAATGGACGAAGCCACAAGGAATACGTCTGCTTTTGACTCATATGGTCATATGTTTTTATTCAGCAACATTCATTCATCCGCTTCGCAAGCTACATTAGTTTATTCAATCATTCAACGGCAGTGACGCAGGCAGGTAATCAGCGGAACCGAGATGCCGCCTTCCTTAAACCCACCATTCCTGACAGATCCCGGCCAGCAAATTCCTCACTCTTAAGATCCGGCTGCGCAGAGCCCCACGGCATCACCTGTGCGCCAGACTGTTCATTCAGGATGTAAAATTCTGCACGCTGCGACCGGTATAATTCAGTTTTAAAAGACATGCAATTCTGAGGAAAGCGTTTCTTTTGCACGATAACAGTCCTGAAAATGCTTATTAAACGACATTATGAATGGAAAATGAAATAAATATTGGACGGAAGGCAAAATAAGGGAAAGAGCAGGCGGTAATTTGAGGAAATAAAAAAGGCCCCGACATTACATCGAGGCCCTTTTCGTTATCATCCCATCACAATCCCTACACATAAATTAAAAATTTTATGGAAAAGTCCTAATATTTTTTTCACCAATGCAAAAAAAGGAAAAAATATCAGGGCCCAACTCTTCTGAACCTGAAAAAACCAACCATCCATGCCATTTCAAGGGGTTTTGGACGACAGGAGCGTGCAAGAGATTGCATGGCGGTTAACGCTTGTTGGTGATTTTCATTCCTGTTTCGTGCGCCGAACCCACGCTGAATACATTCGCCAAAAACAGGATCGTCATGCATCCCAAAAATCCAAACAGGAGGCTTCCGGGCATTCCAAGCTGCAGGGCTATCAACCCCACGATCAAGCTGCCAACAGCTCCACTGGCCAGGTTGGGACCCAGTCCAAATCCCTTTTCCCCGATGACCAGGTGGGTAATCCACCCTACAACAATTCCCAGCGCGATCAGCCAAAAAATAGTTTCTCCACTTACTTGTTCCATAAAACGATATAACCTCCGTGAATTTTTGTTTAGCGGTTGTTTCCTTAAATATAGGGAAGATGCTTAACATTCGAAGCAGAACTCGTACATTTCAGGTAAAATAATATCCCGGTCTGGCATGTCGGATCCCGATAACATCAGAAAAATCATCCATATCGACATGGATGCATTCTACGCATCCGTGGAGCAGCGTGACTTCCCTGAATACCGGGGGAAACCGGTGATTGTCGGCGGTTCGCCCGAGGGACGCGGCGTGGTGGCCGCTGCCAGTTACGAGGTGCGAAAATATGGAGTCCATTCCGCAATGCCGGCCGCCAAAGCCGCACGGCTCTGTCCCCATGCCATCTTTGTCAAACCCCGATTTGAGGTATACCGGAAAATATCGGGAGAGATCCGGGAGATTTTCTACCAGTTCACCGACCTGGTGGAGCCCCTTTCGCTGGATGAAGCATTTTTGGATGTCACGGAGAACCACCATGATATCCCCTCCGCCACCCTTATCGCCCAAAAAATTCGCAAACTTATTAAACAGCAGGTACAGCTCAACGCCTCGGCGGGCGTATCCTACAACAAGTTTTTGGCTAAAATTGCCTCCGACCTCAACAAACCGAACGGGCTGGCCCTGATTACGCCGGAAGCGGCCCCGGATTTCCTTGAACAACTGGACATCGGTGAATTCTACGGGATAGGGGAGGCCACCGAAAAAAAGATGCACGCTCTCGGCATCACCAATGGAGCGGACCTGAAGCAGTGGTCGGAGATCGACCTGGTGGAGCATTTCGGCAAGACGGGCCGGTTTTACTATCGGATTGTCCGCGGCATCGACAACCGGGAGGTGAAACCGGATCGAATCAGAAAGTCGATCGGCAAGGAGCGCACGTTTTCTGAAGATGTAGACGATATCGAATGGATTAGCAATTTTTTTAGTGAGCTGGCCCAAAAAATCTCCACCAGCATGAAAAGTAAAAATGCGGCAGGCAAAACCATCACCATTAAAGTGCGATATGCCGACTTTGAAACCATTACCCGAAGCGTCTCTTTTGACCACTATATCGATGATGCGGATGAGATCGCCAGGGCGGCTACCATCCTGCTGGAACAGACCCAGGCGGGCCAGCGAAAAGTCCGGCTGCTGGGAATCACCCTATCCAATCTCAATCTAAATGAAGAGGGGATTCACAAACAGCTGGAACTGCCGTTTGGCAACAACCGGGAGAACTGATCGTCGGGAAACTTCAACTTCGGTACTTGCTGCATAAACCGGGGGGCGAGAGACGAGCGACTTTTGCCGTATTTTCCTTTTTTCTGTAGGCCGATGTGTTTACCTTAACCGGCATTAACTGGCACTAATCGATCATCCCCGAACTGATATCTGCAATGAGTTTTTCCCTTTCTGATTTTGACTATGAGCTCCCCAAGGAGCTGATCGCCCAAGAGCCGGTCCATCCCCGCGATCACGCACGACTACTCGTTTATGACCGCTCTCGAAAAACGATCACCGACGATCACTTCTATAATATACTTGACTACCTCCCTGAAAACACGACGCTGGTGGCCAACAACAGCAAGGTTGAAAAATGCAGGCTCCTGTTTGAAGATGGCCGCAGGGAAATTTTTATCCTCGAAACCATCAACCCGACGACGGTTCGCGCTTTGGTCCGGCCCGGGAAAAAATTTGGGGAGGGGAAGACCGTTGAGCTTACCGGGCAGATAACGGCAACCGTACTTTCTGTAGATGAAGAGGGCATCCGTACGCTTCAGCTCACCCCGAGCCTGCACGACCCGATTTACAACACCTATAAATATACTCCCTTTCCCCCGTACATCGAGCAGGATGAGTCGCTTTCCGGAGAATACCAGACGGTTTACGCCCGGGACCCCGGAAGCAAGGCGGCCCCAACAGCGGGACTCCATTTCACGGATAGCCTGATTGATAAAATTGAAACTTCAACTATTGATTGGGCCGAAGTCACGTTGCATGTGGGACTGGGGACATTCGCCCCCGTAAAAACGGAAGATATCGACGAACACAATATGCACAGCGAGTGGTATGAGATCGACCGGGAAACGGCCGACAAGCTGAACAGCGCCTCACATATCACCGCAATCGGCACAACAAGCATGCGCGTGCTGGAATCCAACGCCGACAGGGCGGGACAGTTCAAACCGGAAACCAGGGAAACAGATATATTTATTCGCCCGGGCTACCAATTTAAGGCCGCTGATGCATTAATAACCAACTTTCACCTGCCCAAGAGCACCCTGCTGATGCTGATTGCAGCCTTTATGGGATTTGAGGAGATGCACCGCGTATACCGGCACGCAATCGAAAACGAATACCGGTTTTACTCCTTTGGTGACGCCATGCTTATCTTATAACCTATCGGCAACGAAGGGACGGTTATAAGCGCGATCATCGTATATGGCCTGTCCCTGACACAACATCCCTTCCAAAAGTCTCCATTATGTTCAATCCCGGTACAAAGTACATCAACAAAAGATAACGTTATCCACATGATAAAATAACTTCACTTGTATATTAGTTATATATTACATGGATATTTAAAGATAATGTTGCCCCGTATAGGTATTGCTCCCTATATTAATAACAGTTGATTCAAAAAGCACGGTGAGCAATCGGGCTTTTTCATTGCCTGCCTTTGAAAACCCTCCCTGTTTAAATTCTACTCCTTTCGTACAGCATGCGCTATAAAGTTTTTTTCATCCTTCAGCAGCTACAAAATAAAAAAGCCTGCACCCCGGCGGGATACAGGCTGTAATAATTAAAGGGTTTTGAACTTTAACCCAGGTTATAGTCAGGCTTCCGGCTTGTCCTGTTGTTGAGCTTGTTGCATCTTTTCCTGCAAATCGGCCTGGTCAACCATTTGGATCTGGTTGCTCAGCTCTGTCTTCAGCTCTTCCACATCATCGTCGGCCAGCAGCTCGTCGATATCATCAATGCCAACTTTTTGAATAAGATTATAAATCATGCGGTTGAACAGCATCTGATGGGCCATTGAACTCAGCTGTACAAGCTGCTGCTGCGGAACCTGGGCGCCCGACAACTTGACCTTGTTCAAGATCGGCTCCAGTAACTTTTCAACCTTTTTGGAGACCTGCTTTTCCAGCTCCTGGGCATTTTCATTTTGCTTACTCGTTACTTCATTTCCTGACGGATCTACAAGTTTCATTATGTTCTGTGTTCATTCTTGTTCTGATTTCTGCATTTATAACACGAACTAACAGGATATCAATCCTTTGGCAGAGCTTCAAATAAACGGCAAATATAGCAGGCCCTTCTGGAAACATCTCTACTCCCCCACCGGGTTCCTTAAATGCTGGAATGAAGACCTCCAGGGACTCGTTCCCTGGTTTAACATTGAACAATAATCCTGAATCCATCTGCATGAGTATCGAAACAGAAAAATATACTGTCGCATCAGATACGCACTATCCCGTTCATCCGCTAATACAGCAGCGGTGGAGTCCCCGCTCTTTTTCCGGTGAAGCGGTGGATCCCGACCTCCTGCGCCAGCTCTTTGATGCGGCACGGTGGGCGCCCTCCTCATACAATGAACAGCCGTGGCGTTTCATCGTTGCAACCCGGGATCACCCGGAAGAATATGAGCAGCTTTTAGATATACTTAATCCCGGAAACCGCCGGTGGGCACAAGAAGCCCCGGTTCTGATTCTTACGGTGGTCAAGACCATATTTTCAGGAAGCGGATCTCCAAACCGTTCCGCCAGGCATGATCTCGGCCAGGCCGTTGCCTATCTGACATTGGAGGCTATGAACCACGATATCTACCTGCATCAGATGGCGGGAATCGACCTCGGCGCCGCCCGCGATGTATTCAACATTCCCGAGGGATATGAGCCTTTTACGGGCATCGCCCTGGGTTACCTCGGGGAGGCCGAGCCTTCCTCGGGGCGAAGTCGCAAAAAGCTGGATGAGATCGCCTTTCGGGGCGACTGGAATAGTCGTAAAGACCTCGCGTAACAAAATCCGTGGGTCAAAGGAGAAATCTGATTCCGGCGGCAGCACTGGGTGCCAGGCCGAGGGAGCACCGCCAAGCCGTCTTCTCCGCCTATTCCTCAAAAATGAGGGCATCGGGCTCTGCCCCGAGCTCTTCCAGGTAATCCATCATGGCCATATTAAACGGCATGGGACCGCAAATATAGAATGGCTGGTCAAAATCGTCGATCTGGTTTTCTAAAAATGCCTTGTCAATGAACCCGTCGAGATAGATATAATCGCTGGTCGGCTCATCGGTAATCACGTTGATGAAGTTATCACCCAGGATCTGTTCGAACTCCTCTTTAAGGATAATATCCTTTTCGGTTTTGTTGGAGAAAATAAGTTTGTTTCCCTCAATTTCCCCGTTTTCATAACGATCCCGCAAAATGGCGATAAACGGGGTAACTCCGGCGCCACCCGCCAGGAAAACGCCCGGACCTTTGTACTGAATGGTACCCCAGGGATCACCGATAATAAACTGATCCCCGGCCTGCAGTCGATCGATCTGTTTGGTCACCCCGTCGTGATCATCATAAATTTTGATGGTAAACTCCAGTTCGGGCTCCTCATTCAGGGAGGTAAAAGTAAATGGACGTTTTTCGTCTGCCCATCCCTCCTTATTGACCGAAAGTTCTGTGGCCTGGCCCGGTTCAAACTCGTAGCCTTCCGGTTTTTCTGTTTTAAATCGCTTTACATCATGCGTAACCTGTTCAATACCTGTTATATCAACTGTGTATGACATCGTATGTTGAGATAAAATTCAGATTCCAGTTCTACAGTCCCTGACAAGAGGGGAATATTCCGATTATTTCAAATATTCTTCAAAAAATGATATGGTTTTATTCCATGCGTCCTCGGCGGCTTCCTCCATATAACGATTGCCTGAAGGGTTTGCAAAAGCGTGCCCGGCCCCATCATAAATATGAATAGAATTGGAGATCCCCGCTTCATTGAGTGCGGTTTCAAACTTCCTGACCTCCTCCGGGGGAATCCCGCTGTCTTCGGATCCGAAAATTCCAAGTATTGGCATCTCCAGCTTTTGGAGCTGTCCCGGGTCGGTTACCAGCCGCCCATAATAAATGACAGTGGCATCAATATTCTGCGGGAGAGCCAGGGCCGTTTGCAGCGACCAACCACCCCCAAAGCACCAGCCGATGGTCCCGACGCGAGGCACACGATGCTCCTCTCTCAGGTAACGATAGGCCTGTTCCAGGTTTGAGACGGCCCGCTCTGGGTGTTCTCCTGCTTTCCGGGCAAGCTCACCGGCCCGGTCAGCAGATTCAGCCGACTCCCCATTGTATAGATCCACCGCCAGCGCACGGTATCCCTGCTCGGCGAGCCGGCGGGTCATCATGCGGATATTGTCATTGAGTCCCCACCACTCGTGGATAACTATTATCCCGGGAATATCATCAGCCGCATTCCCGGGGTAGGCCAGATATCCGGTAACCGGCTCCCCGTCAACCGTAGCATACGTAACAGTCTCGGTGGTAACTTCCTGTATTGGAGAGTAGTCAGCCGCCGCATTGGCAACCGGTTCATCATCATTATGCTCAAGCTGCATCCGATCGATCAGATCTTTATCCTCTTCTGAACAACCTATAACCAACAATATTCCTGTCATTATCATTATAACCGAAATAATCCCTGTACTCTTCATGATGTAACTCCCATTTTGTATTTTCCATTTACCTGAAGGGTTTAGCTATTGGTACAACTCAATTTGACGGCAAACCGTTTATACCGGGTACGAATTTTGCCGGGATGAGTACAACAAAAAACAACCTGCGAACTTTATTTACGCTTCATCCGGTGTCACCACAACATGTTGTATTTTAGCTTATTTAAACCGTAAAATTAATAAATGAAGAAAAGATAATTATTCCTTACTTTTGTCTTTCTCAGAATTGGAGCTGGTTGTTATATTTAGCTTCAATACACCTGCGCCCGTAGCTCAACTGGATAGAGCGTTTGGCTTCGGAACAAACAGGCGGGGGTAAAAGGATTTCAGTTTTTAGTCGATTTTTTGACTACATGACGAGCAAGAAATTTTGTAGTTTTGTTCTTTTAATTAGTTCTTTAGCATTGGTTTTCAAAATGCTGAAAACCCGTAAGCGCCCGTAGCTCAACTGGATAGAGCGTCAGACTTCGGATCTGAAAGTTGAGGGTTCGAATCCTTCCGGGCGCACTTTTAGAAAAACCCCGTCATTTTTGGCGGGGTTTTTTTGTTGTATTTCCCACCTCTCAAAATGAAAATTTTTCATTTTTCATACATATTTTACTGGACTGATGTTACATATGATGTTACATTACTCTCCAACCTAAACCACTTATCTAATATCATATGGCCAGTCTAAGAAAGCGTAGCAACTACTACTCTATCGTTTTCGCCACGCGGGTTGATGGGAAACTCATTCAAAGAGCTTATGCACTTGGTACAAAGCACAAAAAGATAGCTGAACAAAAAAGGATTCAATACGAAAAACTATATGAAGCTGATGAGATTAATCCCTTTGACGACGATTGGAATCTTTTAGAATACGAAAAGCAACAGGAGCTTAAGGGTACATCTGTTGTTAGTCCAATCTTGAATGAACTCCAAAAGAAATTTCTAAGGGAAAAAACCAATGTAACAGCACCAACCAAAAGGCATTATAAATATCTCCTTAAGATGTTTATGGAGCATGTGGGATATACAATGCCCGTCACGAGAATTGATGCTGATGATATTCGTGCCTTTTGCCTCCGAGATGACTTGGCCAACGCCTCAAAAAAGAATTACCTAAAGCATCTAAAGACTTTCTTTAATTGGCTGGTTGAAGAAGAATATCTGGAGTCCAATCCCTGCGATAAAATTGCCCTGCCAAGAGTTCGAGATAACCTTGTCGATAAAATTATTGAAGAGGATGATCTTGACTTAATTTTCAAAAAGTTTCGGCAGTATCAATTAAAACACAAAAAAGCGGGTTCCATACAATCGGCTGATCAGATGCAGCTCTGGTTTAAACCGCTGATTACACTCGCCTTTTATACCGGAATGAGACGTAAGGAAATCATTCAATTGCGCTGGGAGCATATAAACTTGAATGAGGGCTATCTCAGAGTTACTGATACTAAAAACGGCTCTGAACGTACTATTCCAATTTTTGAAACCTTATACTGGCGTTTAATTGCCTGGAAAAAACTTATGGGCAATCCTCAAAAAGGATTAGTTTTCCCGAGTCCGAAATCAACTCCGGATCGGGAAATTGCAATGACAGGGAATAATGTCTCTAAACGTTTTAAGTTTTACGCAACAGAGGAAGCTAAATTGAAAGACACTGTAAACTTTCATGGCCTCAGGCATTCGTGTGCAACATACTTGCTACGTATCGGCTTTAACGTGATCGAAGTTAAAAATATGCTGGGACACAAAAGCCTTGAAGTTACCAACCGCTATGTACACTTAGTTGCCAAAGACTTAATGCGAACAGCCAACCGAAACGGTAAAATGAATTACTTAAATGAGGCATAAGATTTCAGCTACAAGATTTGATTCTTTATCAAATAGAGACGTACTACTAAAGCTGACTGCAAATCGTTTTTCAAAACTATCTAGTAATCTAAATTTCGAATCGGATGAAGATCGAGCCTTAGCAACCAATATTACGGCTATTGAATATCTTAAGGAAACCAGTCAATACCGAAGACAACTTCAAATTTGTCTCAAAAATTTTGCTGGCAGAACGTCTGAAACCTTTCGTCCGGAATTTGTTTCAGCTGTAAGAAAACTTTACCAGGAGCATTTAATAAATCTTGGGCATAGCATAATTGAATTTTCAGAGCAAAAAGTTAACCGGAAGAAAACTTTGGATTTAGATTTCAGAGGTTCCGAAATTTCCAACCCACACTTCTCCGGTATTCTGGAGAATCTTTTTAATGAGTATGGTGAAGGTGTTCTTAGCCTAGACCATGCTCCATGGAGTTGTAGAATTGCCCGCATCTATAATTGCTCTAAGGATACAATGAACCGGTTAGAAGGCAAACTTCGAACGATTGGACAATTCGGATGCCTCGATGACGCAATTTCATTTTTAGAGGTCCGCATAGGCTTGCACGGTAAATATACCTTTAAGCTGTTGGTGGATAATTTGGACGAACTAATCAATGACTTCCTTATTGACAGTTCCAATGGACATATCAATAAAGTGAAAGCCCAAAAACCAGTCGATGAGCTTGTAAAAGAAGCAGCTGGGAAATACGAAATTCTAAATGCCCCAACCTATCTTGTTAATCCAGAAGCTTACAAGTCAATTCTCAAGCACCGGATTAAATCCACCCTTAAAAAGTTTGCTAAAAACCAGTTGAAATCTGTATAAACAAACCTATCCTTCTGTTAATTAGAGCCTGTTTTTTCGGGAACAATTACAGATTTTGATTTTCAGTACTTAATTCTCCTGTTGATTTTCAAAATCTGATTTTTCCTGGAAGTGTATTTTATTTGGGATTGCCTTTTCTTTAGCGCCATAAAATTTTTGCAACCCCAAAGATATCATTTATGAATTCTCAAGACCCCAAAGAAAATATCATGGCCACTATAGCGATTCTTGATTCCAAGTTAGATGCCATTCTCAACAAGCTTAATGTTGAACCTGATAAATCAAAGTTCATGACAGCTAAAGATGTTGAAGCTCTAATAGGATTACATCACCGTACCGTGCTTAATAGAAGTAACTTGCCTCCTGAACATAAAGACTTTGTCCCATTTCACCGATTGGGGACACGCCGAAAATATTTTGAGCGCAAAGTCATTGAGAAAATATTTTTGCCAAAAGTGTAACAAATCATCATCAAATTACTCTTGTATCTATTTATTTTTGTAACTAAAAAATAAGTCAAGTAGGAGTGCCCTATGCTAAATACCAGTCAACTTACTCTACAGGTACCCAATTCAAAAAAGATCAATAAAAAAAAGGAAGTGCTAAATCTTATCGAACAGCTTTCTTCAGTAGTTCAAGAAGTGCGCTCTGAACATCCGGATCAAGCCGCAGGTGCGGTTGCTCGGATAGCTGATCTTCAATGTCACCTACGAGCCTTTTAATCTCTTTCATGCGGTTATCAAGCAACTGCTTTTCTTTCAGCTCTTCGCTAATATCGGCCATTTCATTAACGGTAAATGGCGCGCCCTCTCCCGTTAATAGCCAATTAAGATTTATCCCTGATTGTGCAAACCGTATTAGCGTGGAGCTGTTTACTTCCGTCTTCCCTCCATTTTTTATCTCTGAAATCACAGACCGATTTACGCCCGTCTCCCGCTGCATTTCAGACACATTTCCATCGTAATACTTCTCAAGCAGATACCGGACATTATCTTGTAAAGTTTCGCCAGATTTTTTCTCCAAAATTCCTCTTTTCCTATCCTATTAGTTTTATTGTGATTGGAATAAATATCCTTCCTAAATATTTTTCGATCACATCATTTTTTGTTGTTTCGTTACTATCGCATCACTACTTTATCCCTGTAGGTATCGGTAACGTTTAACTGTAACCATCCGATTATACTACTTACCCATAAATTTTAAAAGACAGAATTACGCTTGTGAACGGACCAATAACAAAATATGAAATTAATCGAACCCGCCTGTCGCTAATTAAACAGGAAATTTTCCGGCAGTTCGACTCTTACAATGAGTTCAGGGAAGAAATGTTTCCCGACATCAAATTAAACACCTTTCGCCAATGGTTTAAAAAACCCTATTACATTTCTGACCAGCGCCTTTGTCATATGGAAAACACCCTGGGAATAACTCCTGCCCAAGTCAGAGCAAGACTGACAGAAGAATTCAACCTACCTAGCCAGCTACTGCAGGTAGCCAAGGGAATAAAATTTGAATTTATCGAACCTCAACTCACCTGACAGGCCCACTCATGGCAACCATTAAAACACGCTATACCCTAGGGGATACCATCCAGTTCATAGACAGCGATGACAAGCCACGCAGGGAAATCGTCCGCATGATCGAAACACAGATCGTAGAAGGTTACGACCTCTGGGTGATTTACGGATATGGTGACAACCTTTACAAGCTCAACCATGTGAGCGAACACAAAATTCTAATATCTCAACGACAAATAAATGAGCAGCAGCAACACCCGGGAAGAGTCCCTAACACTAGTATCTCCAAACAACCGGCAACAACCCGATGACTACGGGCCAGCAGTATCCAATTCTCAAAATGAACCGTTCGAATATGTCGACAGCTCCGATCCCCTGGATTTTGGCTGGTATCGCAATGAAACCGATGGCACCAGTCGCCGGATCGGCACCTTCGATATCGAAATACACTCCAAGATCATCCGCTACAACCCCGAAACGCTGAAATGGGATTCGACGCTCTATGAATGCCAGGTAAGCTGGCTGACACCGGAAACCCGAACTCTAACCCAAAGCGAACTCTTTGTGCTGGAGCCGGAAGATCTGCTGTCGAAGAAGGCCTTCCAGATTCAGATCTTTAAGCATTCCTATCAATCGGCTCGCTTTAAGTCGGATGATGAGATCCTCTTTTTTATGAGCTTCCTATGCAACCGATGGCAGCCGCAGACCGTGTATGAGTTCAATTACTATGGATTCATAGAGCACCATGGCTACACCTTTTACCTGACCCGCAATGCCTTAATTAATATTCCGGATGATCACCTTCGGGAGCCTCAATACATGATAGCGCCTGATAGTGACTCTGGCCTATTCCCCATGGTAGCTGCCGACACTACCTTTTACGTGAAACCCGGCCGCATTGAACCCGCCCCACTATTAGATCTTCCTAAGCCCACAGATGGCTTTTACAGCGATGAGGAACATCATCTGTTTACTGGGAAAGAGCTCCAGTACTTTATCGATACTGTGCGAGACAAATTTGGAGAGCTTATCGCCGGACAACAGCCCGAGAAAAAAGCGGAAGGGTATTTCATCTTCTCCTATATGCTTTCCTTTCTGTTTTTTGACGAGATCTACGATGTGTTTAAACATGTCGTGTTTCTATACCTATTTGGTGAACCATCAACCGGTAAGGGACAACTATCTCAAATCATGCTCAATTTCTTTGGTCAATCCTTTACGGACGTAGATTCCAATCCTACGCTCAAGTCCGCCGAAAACAAGTTGGCGAACCACAGTAAAATACCGGTCATTATGGATGAGTTTGTACCCGGGAAAGGCAAGATCACGCCACAAGTATTTAACATGTGGTACGAATTGCGGCAACGTGGGGTAAGCGCCTCTCACGATCGGACCAAAAACGCCTGGAGCCCCGTGCGTTCCCAGCTCATGTTTATCTCCAACTACAAACCGACCGAGGACCACTTCCGATCGCGGTGTATTATGATTGAATATGCCAAAGATAAACGTGGTTCGGTGGATAACCTTTGGTGGTTTGATAACCACAAAAAAGAGATGCAGCGACTTTTCCTGTCGCTACTCTACAAGTTTAATGACTTTAATCGGGAGCTGTTCAAAAGTGAGCTACTCTGGACCAAGCGCCTGCTTACCGAAGCTGTCGAGGAAGAACTAGGCCGACGAAGTGACCAGGAAGGCGTTCGTTTCCAAATTAAAGACCGTCAAATCGAAAATATGGCGGCCCTTATTACCGTAGATCTATTTGTCTGTCGGCCTGGTGATGTCCAATTCGCGGAACTGGTTGAACAGTCAGCTCAAGAACGAGTCAAAGTAAGCGAAGAGGACTTACAGGAGATGCAGAGCCTGCTACGGGATTCGCGCGTATCCACCGAGATATTCCGCTATGGTGTGGAATTTTTAGCTAATTCCGCAGAGCGTGAAGTACACCAAACCCCACTTCAGCAGTTCCTGGCCAGCATTGAGATCATGAATGATAACGGGGAGCTGCCGAAACGATACTACGGCTGGAATACGAAGGATGGACTGGTAATGTACTGGAGCGGCATTTGGGACGCCTACACCAACTACAACAAAGGCCGGGAGTATATCAGCCAGGATATTATCCGGGAAGAAATAGAAGCCTTAGACCAACACGGGAAAGCCAAAACGAATTATTACAGTTACGAAGATCCGGTAAAGGGTACCGTCAAAGAAAGCCGACATGGTTACCATATTCCCCGCAAACATCTAACGCCAACCTGGCTACGCGCCTTTGGCAAGCGGGAGGAGGCGAACATTATGTTGCAAGAGCAAGGCCGCCAACCGGCCACCGAATACCAGACAAGCACCGGTGATAGCTCGCCACCATTTTAGGCGAAAATAGGAGAAATCTATGATTTTCTAAGAATTTGAAAACACCGTCTTATTTTCTTAGAAGTTCCATTTCTCTCCCAAACAACACCCTATAAGTATAATAATAATAGTTAGTTAGTAAATAATAATATATCTAAGAAAACCACTAAGAAACGACTAAGAAGTCTAAGATCGGTCTAAGATATCTAAGATGAATCTTTGCCAATTTCTTAGACACTTAACCTATAGTTTTTACTGCACTTAACCTTGGCCTCTAAGAAAATAAGAAAGACTATGTCTAATTTTGAAAATCCTGAAAATACCACCAACCCGATGGAAAACATGCCCTCCAACAATGAAGATTTCATGACGATTGGCGAAGCGATCAGCTACATGTGTGAAAAGCTGGGACGCATCTCCCGGACCACCTTTTACCGGTGCGGCTATCGCAAAATGATAACCGTGCGTAGTTACGGGCGGAATAAAAGTACTGGGCGTGAAGCCGTTAAGCTATGCCGCAAATCAGAAGTAGATTATATCATTCAGACCATTCAGGAGAATCCCCATGCGGAAAACCTATAACCGCGTAGATGAAATGCCTTTTACCCGACAAAAGGTGGTAAAATCATCTATATCTGTTGAACATCTTTCAGCAAAAATAGATGAAATCAACCGCCAGTATCATGATTACAACAGACTCCATCTAATTGTAGATGAAACGAGGCAACTCATTCAGGTGAATTATATAAATGATGATGGTTTTGATGCCCCATTGACCGGTTGGCTCAATATGGAACAAGTTGGGACGTACCTCCAAAACTACCAGCGGATGTTCTGCCTGGATCCCTACCGTATAGATCGTTTTTTCCATTTGGATAAAGCTACGGCCATTGTACCTATTAGTTGGCTCCGCCCGACAAGAAAACGCCCAAAAGGTGTTGCTAATGCTTTTTTCTATATGCGACAGGCTTATCAGGGAATAATACCCCGGCGAAAACCTATTTCTATTAGACCAAATAAAGAAGAAAAAGGTCTTTGTGATATTGTGGATGGGAATTCAACCTATTTTGTAGCAAAGCAGATTGGGATGAAGTCTTTACCCATTGAAATTGTGAACTAAATCCGTATGACACAAGGGTGTCATTGGAATTTGTTATATAAGTTCCAATGAGGATTTAAATAAAATCTTATTAAGATGGAGAAAACTTCGTCAAGTAAAAAACTATCTAACTCAATTGGTCTAATTGGCTATGGACCTGACTTTGAAAAAAGTATCTTCATGGCTTCTGTTGGTTCAGCTATTCTATTGAGAATCCAAGGGAAAGAAATCATTGTAACAAGTAAGCCCCTACTAAGAAGTATTCCCGATCAATACACAGCTAAATTTCTTTTCAAGCTTATAGATGAGAATGAAGAAATAAAGAAACTAATAGTTGGTGCTCCCAAAGACAGTTTTAAATTTCATACCCAGGATAAAACTGAACATTCATTGGGATTTGCTTACGTGGTTTTGGAGAACGGGTTGCCTAATTTTGAAATATTTGAACTTCAATTAGATCATCAATTTCCTTCAATATTTGATACAGAACGAATCAGTATATCTTCCATTGATAAAGAGGATCTTTCTTATGATCAGGTTCATTCAGATAAAGAGCTTTTAGAGCACCGATCTTTTCAGGGAAAAAACTTTAATCTCCACCAAAAAATAAATGTAGATGACCTTAATCTTACTTTATATAATCAAAAAACCGTTGAATTTGCTAAAAATGAACTTCCGGAGTCAATCTACCAGGGTGGCCTTGTTTATAAGCAGAACAATAACAGCATTAATCCAGTAGGAATTATCACAACCTTTGGGAAAGGTGAAAGTCGACAATACTTTGAAGGGCAGAGAAAACAAATTGACTTCTGTACATATCTACATTTTTCTGAGTTATTAAAGGCAATTTGCCATCACAATAATTTAAAAGTTAAACAAAAGTACCAAAGCCCATCCGCATTTTATTTAGATAATGTTCACAAGATAAGGGATACAATAGAAAGAATATCGGATGATATACTAACAAGAAAAATAGTTGAGATTGAAAATGATGAGAATTCGGGGATTGATAAAATTAAGTCGAAATGGCTATCTGCCCTTAAGCGAGAATTTATGTCAGCAAGATTTAACTTATTTCTAATTGAACAATCCCTTATGAATCTTGACTGGTGGGAAATTTCTCATCGTAACGAACCACCTAATCGAAAGATCCAAGAAAGTCTTATCAATGCCTACCATACAACAATATTTCGTGGTTTTGTAATAAGTATTTTCTCTGTAATTGAACACTGTTTACGTCAGATTCTAAGAGATATTAATCCTGATGCCTGTAATAATGCCAGAGATAATTTTCACAATATTTTAGGCTATCTATTCAAACGACTTAATATTGAGAAAAAAGATCTATATAAAACGCTCTTTAAATTGTTTAGAAACATAAGGAACGCAATTCATAATGATGGTTTCCATTATTCAAAGAATCAGGGCAACAATTTAATTATTGAATACAAAAATAAGACTTATAAATTCATTGATGAGAAACCAATTCCTATAAACTGGGAAGATCTATTAATCATCTCAGAAGATGCTGCTGAATTTTTAGTAGTATTTCTGGAAGATGAATTTGTAACAGAAGGTCTTTAGCCTTTTATATTAAATTAAACAGAAGGTATAAGTTATTGCGCCTTCCATTATATTACCGCATTTTAACAACCGAATTAACCAGAGAAGCTTAAATAAATCAGTATGCGAGAACGTGCCGAACAGCGCTTTTACTCTAAGTTAAAAGATACTTTCGTTGGTGAAGAAATTAAGGGAGAATCAGGATATGTGAACCTGATGAATTTGCGCCAGCAATATTTTGATAAGATTGAGCCTTTTATCAAAGAAAGCGTTGAAGAAAAGATAGAAAATGATGCTGCCAAGGAAGAACTCTATGATAAACTATATACCTTTTTTGATGCCTATCTAAATGAAACGGGCACTGTGTTCTTTGCTGATACTCAGTTGCACAAAAACCTGTATGAACGGGTTTATTCTGATCGTGATGATGTATCATTATTCTGGAAAACACAAAAGCTCTATTACGTAAAATCAGAAGCACTTTACGATGATCTGGAAACCGAGATTGACGGGATCACTTTCAGGTTTGATGCCTCTGCCATTAAACATTCAAAGGGAAATGAAAAGAAACAGCTTGAATTCTATTTAGCGGGTATCGAAGACAGTAAACTTACCTTTAAGCCCAAATACCAGGAACAGAATAGTTACGATCATTTTAGAAAGCATTTCGACGAAGATGACAGCTCTGCTGATGTTAAAAATTTTATCTATGATAATTACCCCGATATTGTTCATCCTAATGTTAAGGTAGTTACCAATGATTTAGATCATACGATTTATTCAAAAACTGATTTTAAGCAGATTATTTCAGTTTATGATATAAATGATGCCGTACAAACAGCCGGGGTAGAATTTGCTCCCTATAAGGTTGAGCATATTCTAAAATATATTAAGGAAAAAGAGATCCCGATAAGTGAAGATCAGCTTCGCAAAGCATTCCGTATTTACAAGAAGCAGAATGAGGTTGACTACTTTATTCATAAGGATGCCAAAGGTTTTCTAACTGAGCAGTTCAATATTTACTTGTATAACTATTTATTTGATGATAAAGACACAGAATTTACAGAAAAGCGCGTAAAGCAGATACAGACAATAAAAGAGATTGCCGCTGAGGTGATTGATTATATTGCCTGCTTTGAAGATGAACTGAAGTCCATTTGGAATAAGCCAAAATTTGTTCGCAATTCTAACTATGTGTTCACTTTAGATCGCATTTCTGATAATGCTGAATTAATCGAGAAGATAGTTGAACATCCTGGCTTTGAGAAACAGATTGAGGAATATAAAAATTTACATGAAGAATGGACAGATGAAGAGGGTAATACAACTAAGAAGGTTTGGAAAGAATTTGAGTGGGCAAGTGATTTTTCACCTGAAGACATTTTAATAACTGAAGAAGGTTCAAAGAAGTTAAATCCCGATTTCAAACATCTACCAGTTGATACTAAGTATTTCGCTGATTTAAAATGGGATATTTTAGATGATTTTGATCATTTAGAAGATCAAACTGATGGCTTTTTAATAAAGTCAGATAATTATCAAGCCTTAAATACGCTTCTGACTAAATTCCAAGAAGGTATAGATTTAATATATATTGATCCTCCTTTTAATACTGGAGACGATTTTTTATACAAGGATAAGTTTCAGGATAGTACTTGGTTAACCTTGATGGAAAATCGAATGGCCCTCTCCTATGAATTGCTTAATACAAAAGGCTCACATTATTTGCATTTAGATGAAAATGCAAACTACCTCGGAAGGATTCTTTCAGATCGGATCTTCGGATCTAAAAATTTTCAGAGGGAAATTATATGGGACATTCAGGTTCTCTCTGGTTATAAAGTTAAAGTTGCAGAAACTAACTGGATACTAGGGCATCAATCAATTCTATTTCATACTAAAAGTGATTCCTACAAATTTAATAAACAAGTCCAACCTCATACATTAAAATACCTCCGGTCTTTTAATAAAACTGATGAAGATGGTAGGGATTATCAGGTTGCTCATGGTAGGAGGATTTATAAAGATGAGGTAAAAGATAAAGGAAAACCTTTTGGCGATGTTTGGCCACAGCTCAAGGATATAATAGATGTAGAAAGGCCTTTTCCCGATGTTTGGGAAGAATTAACAGCAGCAGTTAATTTTGATAGACCTCAAGAAGATGTGTGGGGTGATATTATGTCTTTTCAGCAACAACCGACTTCTAGTGAGCGAATCCTTTTCGATACTCAGAAACCAGAAGAATTATTAAGTCGAATTATAAAATCTGGAACTGATACCGGTGACTGGGTTCTCGATTATTTTGCAGGAAGTGGAACAACAGCCGCTACCGCATTAAAAATAAATCGCAAGTTTATAACTTGTGAAATGGGTGAACATTTTGATTCAACTTTGTTGCCTCGAATTAAAAGAACTTTGTTAGGTCATGAGACTTCAGTTTCAAGGGAAGAATCATACCATGGGGGAGGTTTCATCAAGTATTATCAATTAGAACAATATGAGGATGCGTTATCCAGAAGTGCATATCAAGAGCAAGATAACTATGATATTTCCAAATATGCATTTGGAGCTGATCAGAAACAGTTGGAAGCTATTGAGTTAGATTACGAGAATGAGAAAGCCCATATTAATTTTGAGAAGCTCTATCCCGATGTAGATATTGCCGAAACCCTTTCTAATTTAACTGGCAAGAAGATCCGAAAGCTGAATGCTGAACGGGTTGAGTTTGAAGACGGTCAGGAGATTGTTTTCGATGAGATGACTTTTGGGGAATATCCCTGGATTAAACCGCTTATCTGGTGGAACAGCAGAAGGACAAAACAAAATTAATTCGGGGCATTACAATGGCAGATATCGTTTTAGAAGACATTTGTAAAAACAGCTACGAAGATCTACCGCCAACTTATAAAATTCAGGATTTAAAGCGGTTCAGCGTTGACTGGACTCTGTATGATTACCAAGAAGCGGCATTAAAGCGTGCTTTAACTTTTGTTTATAAGTATCAGAATGAGAAAGATGATCTCTATACTTCATACTTGGAAAAGCTGCGAGGAAATCAGGACCAGTGGGATAGTCTTGCAGTCAGTGAAGGGGATGATAATTTTGAATTTCTAAGCAATTACTACCCAGTAAATGAAGGAAAAATATCATTTAAACACTTTATGAACCGGGCCTCCTTCTGGATGGCCACCGGGTCGGGTAAAACCTTGGTGATGATTAAACTAATAGAAATGCTGTTTAACTTGGCCAAAGCGGGAGAAATTGAAGAAAAGAATATAATGCTGCTGGCGCCGAAAGATGACATTCTCTCGCAGATTAAAGAGCACGTACAAAAGTTTAATACCAATGGGGCACTTAAGATAGAACTTCGTGATCTACGTGAGTTTGAACACGTCAACCAGATGCAACAAAGTCTGTATGACAATAATACTATAACTGTGTTCTATTATCGGGCTGATAACATCAGGAAGGAAAATAAAGAAAAGCTCCTAAACTATGAGACGGTACTGAATAATTCTGATTGGTACGTAATATTAGATGAGGCTCACAAAGGAGATTCTGATACCAGTGATCAACAGCAGTACTACTCGCTGTTTAGTAAAAATGGGATGCTCTTTAATTTTTCAGCTACCTTTACCGATGATATTGATATCATAACAACCCTCTACAATTTTAATCTCAAGCGATTTTTAGAGGATGGATACGGCAAACATGTAAAAGTTGTTGATGAAGATTTTAGCAGTTTTAGAACCCGATCCGAAGATGAAGATTTTACCGATGAGGAAAAACGTCAAATTGTTTTAAAGTCTCTGCTAACATTTACAGCGGTTAAAAAACATGCACAAGAATTAAAAGGATATAATGAAAAGCTTTATCATAATCCATTATTGGTAACTACGGCTAATCAGGTCAATACAAAGAAAGCTGATCTTAAAATATTCTTTGAACAATTAGCAGAAATTGGGGCCGGGAATTTTAAGGGAAATGTATTTAAGCAGACCAAAGATGAACTCATCAAGGCATTAAATGAAAACCGTACCTATCAATTCGCGACAAATAAAATTTCCGATCAATTTATAGAAACGCTACAGCGTATAGAAAAAGCTGATATTTACAAATATGTATTCAATGCCGATGCACCCGGTCAAATTGAATACACATCAATAAGCGGTAATAATCGGGAATTAGCTTTTCGACTCAAGAGCGCCACTGAAGATGGACATTTCGGTCTCGTAGTTGCTTCTGAGATAAATAAATGGGGAGATAACGTTTTAGCAGACTATGATAAAGCCAATGCCGTTCTTACCGAAAGCTTCTTTAAAGAAATCAACGATCCCGATAATAAAATTAATTTATTATTAGGATCCCGAATTTTTACGGAAGGCTGGGACAGTAATAGACCAAATGTGATAAATTTTATCAACATTGGTGTTAATGATGAAGCCAAAAAGTTTGTCCTGCAAACCACCGGTCGCGGTGTACGAATTGAGCCCATAAAGAATCACCGAAATCGTCTAAAGCATATCAAGGATAAAGAGGCTTTATCGAAGTGTTTGAGTGATGAAGATCAGAAATATATACTTGATAATGATGTCCAGCTCCCTGTCGAATCTTTATTTGTATTTGCAACCGACAAAGATGTAATTAGCAATGTAATTGAAGGTCTCAATAAAACAAGTAAGGGAGATACTTGGCATAATGTGAGCGGAATTGAAAAGAACAAAATACCGGAAGATTTACTAATACCCGTTTACAAACAAGAAAAAGATTATGAGCCTCCGGCCTATCGCATCTCTGAAAAGGACTATAATAAATTAATTGAACATATAGGTGAAGAACCCAGCAATCAGGATAAAAGATTGTTAATGAATGTACCGGATGGAGTTACTGGGCAATTATTAACTACTCTAAAGAAAATTAGGAATAAGGACAATATTGAGAATTACCCTCAACAATCAGATTTTTCTCATCCATTTCAAGAGTTGCTTGCCATTAACAGCCATCTTAATAACAAGCCTGAACGGATAGATCATTATAAGCCGGTCACAAACGAAATAAAGCATTTTGAAAAAGTTCAGGCTAAGAATATTGATGAACAATCACTAAAAAATTTAGAAAAGAAAATTGCTGAAATACTCGATTTAGAATATGACTCAAAAAAGGAATTAAGAGAAGATTATAAGCAAGGCAAAGTCTCAGACGAAGACTTTGATTATCAATATGATTTACTTAATAATCCTGATTTTAGCAGTGGGAGTCATCCTGTAAATATCAATAAGGATTTTCTTAAAGAGCACTATTATAGACCAATTCTCCTTGCTGCTATTGAGCAAGGGTTTGATGATATGTATCGCTATATAATCAAAGTACCGTCAGAAATAAGGTTCCTCGAAAACCTGTCTGAAGAAGCTGAGAATGGAATGTTTACAAACTATGATTGGTGGTATTTTTCAAAGTTAGAAGAGAATATCGATGATATTGCTATCCCGTATTTTGATAATAAAAAACAGAAATACCGCGACTTTTTCCCAGATTTCATCTTTTGGATGAAAAAAGATGATAAACTGTTTATAACCTTTGTTGATCCCAAAGGAGCTGAACATCAATCAAATGTGATCAGCAAAATTAAAGGCTTCCAAGATGCAATTGAGAATCATGAAACGTTTGAAGTGGATGGCAAAGAAGTTGTAACCTCGCTATGGTTTTGGAATGAAGATATTAGAGCAGAAATATCGGCAGAGTATCGTGACAAGTACTGGTCGAATGATTTAGGAAAGATCTTCTAATGATACTTAAAGGTAGTGTAAACTCTGTGTAGGTTGTTTATTATTTAGGGTTACGGGTTAAGTCCAGTGGTAGTCGATCGCCACATCGAATGGCCAGTTGCTGAATGGTTAAGGCCCAATTCTGCAAGGGCGATGTTCATTTCTTCTCAATGTTTTAGGTAGCCAAATAAACCAGTATGAGCAGGGCCATATCGTTGGTGAAATCGGAATAGGTGTTAAGTAGGCCTCTCTTCTCATAAAATGGCAAATATAAGTTGATAGATTATTCTTACTTCTTTTGGTAAAGATTCCAATCAGTGTGAGTGGAAAATTTCTCATTTAGCTAGTAGGAATCAGAACAAAATAACTTGATAGAATTATGGGATGGATTTAGTTCTTTATAACTTCAAATCTACTTGTTGTAGCTTGCTGGAATAAGGTTCAAGATAGTTACTTCATTAAATGTATATTAGAATAGTTATTAATTAAATAAGCCATTTAAAATGGGTAAAAAAATAACAAAGTCTAAGATCCAAGAGTGGAAAGGGTTAGATCGAATACAACAAGTAGTGCATGAAGAATTAAAATGCGTTTATCGAGAAATATCCAAGGATGATTATGGTATAGATGGTGAGATTCAACTTGTAACACCAAGTGGAGAGCAAGAGTATGAGACAACTGGCGGTATATTAAAGTTTCAGGCAAAGTCTGGAATGAGTTATATAGTTCAGGATAAAGATGATTCATTTAGTTGTAAAGTGCGAGAGAAGGATCTAAAAGACTGGCATCAATCTAATTTTCCAATACTTTTTATTATATATCATTCAGAAGATGATCAACTATATTGGAAGCACATTAATAACTACATTAATAATGTATCTAATGTTTGGAAAAAACCTCATAAAATTAGGTTTGACAAGTCTAAAGATATCTTCGGGACTGAAGTTTATGAAAAATTATTGGAATTAGGTGAAATTGCCCCACCTAGAGTAGACTTCAACACCAAAGAAAGATTAATTTCTAATTTATTAAGAATAAAAAAATTACCCGAAGTTTGGTCAGCTCCAACCAGCGTTAAAAAAGCAACAACTTTATTTGAGAGTATTGAAGGTCATATCCCTCCATTTCGATTATTTAAGAACAGATTATATTCTTTTAGTTATCTGGCTGATGAAAGATCTGTATTTAAAGAGTTTTGTAATATTTCTGAAATGAGAAAAGAACAGAAAGAAAAGTTATGGGAAGATAACGACACATATCGGTTGTACATTTCATTGCTCAATAAATTAGTTGGTGATCACTTGTATAGAAGAGGTGTACATTATAGCAATGATTTTAGGCGAAGTTATTTCGCTTTACCTAATAAAGAGTCTAAAGAATTCAAAAGAGGTTGGTTCAATGTAAGAACTCATCAGGAAGTAAGACCTAGAATTATAGTAAAATACTATGAGTATGGTCTTGATAAATTTTGGCGTCATTCTGCTCTTGAATTCAAGTTTCATCAAATAGGAGATGAATGGTATATGCAATTAATGCCCAAGTTTTTTCTGACAAGTGACGGTGAAACACCTTATGAATCTAAGAGAATTGGTAGATTAGTTACTAAAGTTAAGGCATTGAATTATAATCCTGGAGCCTTAAATGATGTGTTATTTTGGTCTGACGTCTTGGCTTCTAATACTGGCAAATCTGTTAGAAAAAGAGACATTGAAATAGAGTTATTCTATCGACCGATATTAATAATAGAAAGAATGCCTGTTCATGGTAACACTAACTTTGCCCCTTTTGTTGATGCTGCACCATTGAATAAAGAAGATAGTCAAGACCAATTAACTTTTGATTATTAATAAATGGGTAATATTAAAATAGATTACATTGCTGAGCCAAATTTAAGATTTGGACACTATTTTGAGCATGAAGATCCCAAAATTGGATTGTATGATTTTGGTCCATATGGACTTAATGTAAAAGGACTACATGTTAATGAAATTAAAGTAGGAATAATTGGAACTAGAGAGACTATTTCAAATACAGTTGAATGGCTAAATAAATGTTCAAGTTATATTGAAAGTGAAAACATCAAAAAAAGCAAAAGTAGGAATAGTGATAATGAAACTAATTTGTTATTTCCCAATGACAATAGTTTGACTACAGAGAGAGACATCATTGATAAAAATGTAGATTATGATTTTGTAGGATTTAATAAAGATTCATCGTTCGAATGTGAATTTATTCCAAATGAAAGGTGGCAAAGGAGTCTTAACTCTAGAGAAATAAGCAGAATATTAGATAATGATAATAAATATTCACGAATAAATGAGATCGTAGAACTTATCAATAGTAACCTTTCAAGTATTCTGGAAGTTGGTCCTAAACCTGATTTGGTAATTATAGCTCTCACTAAGGAAATAGTTGAAAAGGCCGATACAGTCAAAGTACATGGCAATTATTATTACAATCTTAGAAGAGTCCTTAAAGCAAAGGCTATGATGCAACGTAATCCTGTTCCAATACAGATCATGCAACATGGGACTTTAACTGGCAAGAGAAAGAGCCTTCAGGATATATCCACCAGAGCTTGGAATTTTTGTGTAGCTCAATATTATAAGGCGGGGGGAGTACCTTGGATACCTACTGAGCTAGAATCTAATACCTGTTATATAGGTATTAATTTTTATGTTGATAAAGAAAGTGATGAACTTAGTAATAATACTACAATACGATCTAGTATTGCGTCAGCATTTGACTATTTAGGTCAAGGGGTAATTCTAAGAGGTGAAAAGTTTGAATGGGATTCTGAGTCTCTCGGAGGTACACCTCACCTTAAAACTAAACTTGCAAGTAAATTAATTAAGAAGGCATTAGATGAATACCTAAAGGCTACTCAAATTCCTCCCAAAAGAGTGGTTTTATTTAAGAGTTCTAAGTTCTGGGGAAAGGAACACGAAGACTTTAATGAGATTGAAGGATTTTATGAAGGAATAGATGATGTTTATCCTGGGATACAAACTGATTTTGTTGTACTTAAACAAACTGGCATTAGGTTTTTCAGAGAGGGTAACTATCCTCCCTTAAGAGGTACCCATATCAATTTGGGCAATGGAGGTAAACACTTACTTTATACTATGGGTATGATTCCTCATTTCCGAAAATATATTAAAGGTTACGTTCCTGAACCTTGGGAGTTGGTTCAACATATTGGTGAAAGTGCACCTAGAGATATATTTAGGGATGTACTTTCCTTGACAAAGATGAATGTCAATAATTGTGAATTTACTGATGGAGTACCAATTACATTATCATTTGCACACAAAGTAGGTGAAATCTTGAAACATATACCAGAAGGAGAATCGGTTCAACCTGAGTACAAATATTATATATGAATTGGAATTACAAAGGAATATGTGGTAGTGGGTAGTGTAGATGGTAGTGCAGGGGAACTCTTATCCTTTATCAAACAACTCCTTAGCCTGCTCATACTCCTCATCAAAGTCAATACCGGTATCTACATCCGGATCGAATTTTTGAAAAGCCGTGTACATATAGGCTAACAGGTGGCGTCCCGAAAACTTCTTTCCAGGAATCGAATTAAGACTATATTTCTTCTCCGGGGTATCAGTATCAATGCCGTTACGGCCAAGCATTCCAATTTCAAACCCAACCTTGCGTATTTCGTCCGTACTTTTGCCCTCAAAAAATTGGAGAGCGTCAACTATGTACATAACCGTTGACATTTCACCGGCAGGTGCACCCTTGTTTGAAAAACTTTCTTGGCCAACTGACTCATCATTCTCTAACGAAAGAGGATCTTCTTCGATCTGATCAACAGTTGAATCAAGGCTGTTGCCAATGCGTTCATCCTCATCAACAAGTTTAAAATACTCGGATACACCAAAGTCATCTGCCCATAAATTGATTAGCTCGTACTCAACAGCATATTCACCATCATTGAAATAAGCCAACCATTCCTTGTACAATTCTTTAGCCTCATTTATCTCTTTCTTAGAGGGGTTGAATTCTTCAATTAAGTCAACACCATAGAGCTCTTTAAATTGAATGGTATTGACCAGGCTCAGTATCTTATTTATTCGTATGATCTTCTTCGGTACAAATTCATGAACATCCTTATTTGTAGCTGATTGGATGTATTCCTGTTCTAAATTCAATAAGGATATGAATTGATAAGGCCGCAGATCAGGAAATTTATCAAATATCTTCTGCTCGATAAAAAGGTCGATAGGAGTATTATAGACTTGTGAATTTAACCCATCAAAAATCTGATTGATAAAGCCCTGGATTTTGGCTTCAGGAATATTTTGCTTTTCAAGCTTATTAGCTATGTATTGGTTATCCTGCTTAAACTGCTCTTTACACTGCCTGTCCGCGGTAAAAAGCTGATTCTTGCCAATATTTCTGGCTTCCAGTTGCCGGTCTAGGTGTCCAAGCTCGTGCATCACCAAGTGTTCCACACCCTCACGACTTGGCTGATATTTTACGACATGATTCTCTCGGTTATGGACTTCGGCCACCTCCAGTTTTGCCGGTGTAGATTATAGATGCAGAAGCTTCAACAACTATTCCTTTCTCAGATTTTTCCTCCAAAATTTCCTGGTAGGGCGATACCAATTCCCCTAAATCTCCCTTTAAAGACTTTTGGGCTTCTTCCCTGATTAACTGAAAAGCCTGATTGTAAAGTACTGACTGTTTCTTAGGATCAAGTTTAATTAGAGCCCGCCGTACATAATCAAAAGCCTCTTTAGAGTTATTCTGACGAGACTCAATCAGAGCCATCCCATATAGGGTATTTGGGTAATCCGGTTTTAACTCATGGGCTAATTCAAAATATCGTTTGGCCTCATCATACTTCCCCAAGTTTGCCAGATTGCCACCAAAGTTATTGATAGCCAAATAATTTTCAGGGTCTAACTCTAACACTCTTTCGTAGAACGACAGTGCCGATTCTGCGTCAGAATACGCCCTGGCATGAAGGTTACCCAGCAGGATTAGGGCATTAATATTTTCGGGATCCAAGCGTACCGCATCAATCAACGCATCGACAGCGTTTTCGGCATCACCTTGTTCAAAAAATATTTGTCCCTTAATACGATGATAGTCCGATACGGCTGGATCTTGTTCAATTAATTCATCTACGAGTGTTAGCGCCTTGGAATAGTTGTTTTGCTCGCAGAGTTGCACCACTTTCTTAAACTTATCGCTCTCTTTTTGAATGAGCTCTTCATCGAAGATGATCTTTATTATATCATCTTCGACTTCAACCTCTGGCGTTACGTTAGTTATGGAATAGGCATTTTTTATGGCTGCAATGTCTTCGTCAGATAAATTCTCAGGATTTTTGATCTTCGGGAATAGCTCCTTTAACAAGCTGTTTCGAGGAATGAGGATATGCATCAAAATAAATACGGATTAAACGATTTCAATAATTTGAAGTACAATATATCACAATGCTATTAAGAGATAAAGAAGAAGGGATAATGGAAAATCCTTGAGAAAACTGGAAAATCCAACATTTTCTGTAAGTATTCTGACCCAAATCGGTCTTACTATATAAACAGTTTAATTTTTTCGAGAAAGAATTGATCAGCAAGCAAATAACATATTATATAAAGGGGGAGCTAAACGAAAAAGAGATAATCGATCTCTGGAAGCAACTCTTAATTCAACCTGAACTTATAGAGCTACTGGAGGTTGAATTGTTTTTGTATAGAAACTTCAAATTATCGAATAATCAAACTGAAGAACTTTAAAATTTACTCAATAACGCAAATGCTCAATTAATTCAGTCAGGGGTAATGGCACTGAAATTGTTGAAGAATCCCTTCCTTTATCTCTAAATTGTTCTTCAACATGAACTGCAAACGAAAGGTACATTATAGCAGCTCTTGATAATTTTAAAATTCTTAGCGTTTTGGCATGCAATTCGGATCTTGATATTGAATATGCCAAATCATCAGACGAATAAGAAGAAGTCATAGCCCCACCAAATAGATGGACCTTAAGATATTTATGTTCAAGATGGTTTCTTATTTCATTAAGCTTCTGGGCATCAGGTTCTAAACATTCTTTAAACTCTTTGTTATTTTCAAAAAAATCTTTGCTTAACCAATAAAGTCCTCTAAGAGGCCAGTTTTTATTTTGAGCAAATTCATCTCTAAGTCTATCATTTTTATACCAAACAGTACGAAAGCTCACCCTTCTCTCGGGTATTCCTAAGTTGAAGTATTCGTTTATAAAAAAGGCTATTTTATCGAAGGTGGAGTAGGCACTTTTATAAGCAACCTTCATTTTTTCAACCGATAACGAATGACACGAATAATCCAATGTATCATAAAGTAGATTATTCTTATCCGAAAAATGAATCTCATTATTTTTTCCAGTCATGTCTGATTCATAAAACAGATATCTTGCAGATATAAATTCTTGTTTTATAACGTTAAATAAGCCATGGTGAAAAGGGTTAGTTTCTATATCAGTAACAATATTGGGCAAATGCAAAATATCTCTAGCAGCAATGGTGTGAGAACCAATATCATTTAAGGGATTTAAAAAAAGATTTTTATCTAATACCCACCTTCTATATAATTTTTCACTTTCTGTTTCTCCTAAATCCCAATTATCCAGGGTAGATTCTTCTTCCAAAAAGTCCCCATCTAATATTGAGGTAATATGATTTATGCATTTCTTGAATCCCTTATGTGCTTCAACCGTGATATTCAGATTTAATGCTTTATTTAAATGACCATAAGCTACTTTAAGTAGGATAACTTTGTGGCCCTTATCATAAACAATTCTTGAGTATTGCATTAGCCCGTGGCCCAAATTACCAAGAGCCATTCCAAAATTTTCATCAACTTGGATACATTCATTCCAATATTCGACAGCACCTATTATCCGACCAAGATGGGAGAGATGATTGCCTAGGTTCGTATTAATCTGACAGTAATAATACTTCTCTTTATATCTGTTTTCCCTTAAAAGGTGAAGAGCTTTTCGAAGATTAATAATAATTTTTTCAAATTCTTCGGATTCCCAAGGCCATTTATTCTGTCCCTTTGGATTTTCTATCTTATGCTTATAAGACCATAAATTTCCAATAGTGTAATGAAAATAAGCCTCCTGCACCTCATTGAGTGGCTTATCTTTTATTTGCTCACTCAGTGATATAGCATGTTTTATACCCTTCAGAGAATTCCTATCATATGAAAAGTCACCCAAGCTACCTATTATTTGAATAGCTTGATCACTATTGTAATCAGACAAAGAGTCAATCTTTCTCAATTCATCAAAATTCAAATTCTCATCACTCATAAGACCCTATATACTTTTTTAAAGGAAGTTTTTAATCTAAATAAACTATTTAAAGCATTCACATCGACCGCTCCTTAAAATGCGTATTCCCCTTCACATCAAATTGGCTGATACCGTGGTCAATAGTATCTAAGCCAAACCGGTTATTCAGGTAGTCCATCGCCTGGTACATTCGTTGGACTTTGGGGTTTTCTTGGAAAAACAGTTCGGCCTGGGTAGTCATATTTAACTCGGTAGTCCCAAGCATGATCGCCCGAAATTTCTTCCCCTGGTCTTTACAATAGAACAGCATCGGCAGAACTTTCTGTAGGCAATTTCGAAGCACGTATCCATCGAGGTTAGTCAGCCCAGGAGCTCGGAAGGTAAAGGAGAACCCTTCTTTCTCTTGCCCTTGGAAACGAACATTGCCAAAGTATTTATCCGATTTCTTTCCGTATCCTCGCAGGCGGTAGCAGACCTGCTTCGTCGCCTTGGCAAATTCCCCAGCCACCTTCCACGGGTCATCTGTCCATGTTGAAAACGTATGTCCATAGGAGACACGCTCTGGAATGTATTCGGTATCATCACTGACAATGGCCCGATCCTTTCCGGCTACCGTCTCCCACAGCATTTTGCCAAAGTATTTACCAAACAACTTTTGAAAAAGCGGATAACCACGCTGGATAGCTTCTCCTATACTAGTAATGCCTCGGCCTTTGATCTTTGCGTATCGCCGACTACCTATGCCCCAGACCTCATCTACCGGCAGTGGCCAAATTTTGTCTTTAATTTCTTCCTCTTCTGTTAAAACTGTGAGCCCATCCGGTTTTTCCAGGTCCGAAGCCAGCTTTGAATAGGTTTTGGAGGTTGAAATACCTACGCTACACCGAAGGTTGGTTTCTTCGTAAATAGCTTCTTTCATGGTCCAGGCAAATTCGACCAATTGCTCATAGGATTCGTCCAGCTTCCAGGTAATATCCAGGAAATACTCATCCATGCTATAAGCTTCTACGTCCGGAGAAAAAGTGTCCAGCACGCCTTTAATCCGCTTGCTGAAGGCGCGGTACTTCTCGTAATCCACTTGTTTGAAGATCACGTGGGGGCAAAGCTTGTAGGCCTCCAAGGCGCTCATGCCGGTCTTGATGCCCCAAGCCCGGGCTTCGTATGAACTCGTTGCCACAATACCTTTGACCGTCCCATCCGGCTTGCGCCATCCACCTACTACTACCGGCATGCCATATAGATTGTAGCAGAGTTGCTCCACCTGTGCGTAAAAGGCGTTCATATCAACGTGCACATACAGGCGCGGCTTGTTCCCCGGATGCTGCATATCGGCAGTGATGGTTTGGTACCGCGTAATGTTGTGGACGTTCTTATTTAGCTGATACCGGCCCGGATCGGGCATCTTCGGCCAACTATTTTTTTCACTATAATACATATTGACAATGAGCGTAAGGTTGTTATACTTTATATGTACGAACGTACATATATTACAAAAGCAATTTGAACAATCAAATAGGAGTAGATTATGTGTGGACGATATTGGAGAGATATAAAATTTCAGGAGGCCTGCAAGGATATGTTAGAGGTCCCTTTCGACATTGATGAAATACTGCCGAACTTCAATGTGGCTCCAACCACGCAAAATCCCATTGTATTGCAACGCAATGGAAGCCGAAGTATAGAAATGTTTCGCTGGGGACTGGTCCCACCCTATGAGAAGGAAGGGAAACCGAAATACCCATACATCAATGCTCGAAAAGAGAAAGTGGATTCACACGGAGCATACAAGACATCCTTTAAAAAGTATCGGTGCATTGTACCGGCCTCTGGATTTTATGAATGGCGCAAAAAGGATGGTAACTCGTACCCGTATGCTTTTCGGTTGAAAGATAGTGAAATTGTACCCTTTGCTGGCCTGTATTACATCTGGGAATCCAAAGATGGAAGCAAGAAAATTCCATCTTTTACGATTATCACTACTGATAACAATCAAACAGTCGGTGAGGTACACAACAGCAAGCCCCGCATGCCGGTAATCCTCACGGAGGAAGACTTCGACTGGTGGTTGGATCCCGAAAATAAGAATACCAAGGCCATTAAAGAATCCGGAGTATTTGAGCCGTATCCTGATGATGGCATGTACCGTTATCCTGTATCACAAAAAGTAAATAATGTAAGAAATAACGAACCAGATTTAATTGAAGAGGTCGATGAGTGGGAATAGCAAGCATAGCGAGAAAGAACCCGAGCCACTGATCGTCATTACGACGGTAGCTTCGTTTTCCGACAAGCAAAACGGGATAACCAAACGCTTGCAGCCAATTCGCATCAAGCGCCAAAACGGGCAGGTTCATCGCGTCCAGAAGATTCGCAAATGCCACGAAGAACCAGTCGGTCACGGCCACAAACAGATTCATATTACGCTCCAAACCAAAGATGACCGCTACCTGGATATTGTGTTCGACACGCGAAAGGTAGGCTGGTACCTTGTATATGAAGAAGCGGGCATGCTGTTGGATTAATAGGGAGACTTAAAGAGTCCATGCTGGTTTATGTGTCCTAAATATTTTCCAAGGGTTTGTACCTCTTCGGCCTCATCGGGCTCGATGACAAGATCGTCAAATTCGGGATTGGCAGGTTTAAGGCGAATCCTGTCTTTCTCTTTGTGAACTTTTTTGAGGGTGGTTTCCCCATTATATAGCACAGCTCCTACGTCTCCATTTCGCAATTCAGTTTTTGATAGCAACACATAATCGCCATCGGATATATCAAGCCCAGACATACTCATGCCTTTCACCCGGAGAGCAAAGACGTTCTCTACGTTGGGAAAAAGATGACTGAATGTAATCTCACCCAGGTCTGCCTGTACTGCTTCCTGCATAGCACCGGCTGTAATTTCTCCCAACACCGGAATAGAAGTTCCTGCCTCGTCAGATCCCGGCCATATATCTACAGCCGAGGTAAACCGGTAATTGCCAGACTCGTCCCTTTCCAAATATCCTTTTTCTTCCAAAGCCTGGTGATATTGAAGCGAACTATTTTTTGATTGGAGTCCATTGATATCAGCTGCCTCGCGGTGAGAAGGCAAACGCTGATGCCTGCGAAAGAAGCTGATCAAGCTGTCGTAAAACTGTTTCTGTTTAGGGGTAAGAGAATCCATAGCCATCTTATGAACGTTCGTACATAATGTAAGAACGTTTTATATAGATTCAAAACCTGCATACTTACCTACGACTAATTGTAATAAAACCACTTATCATGAATGTATTTATTCCGAATAAAGAAGAGTTAGAAGAAGCAATTTATGAGGCCGTCCAACAAGTACTGCGGGAAGAAATGCCTGAAATTATTCGCAAAGCTACCAGGAGGAAATGGCTTACAACTGAAGAAGTAATGGAAATGCTTCAATGCTCTCGACGTCATATCCAATATCTAAGGGATAGCAATCAGCTGTCTTATTCACAGAAGGGTCGTACAATTCGATACAATATTGATGATATAGAAGCTTTTTTGAACGAGGGTAAAGTTGAATAATGATAATCCACCATAATCTGAAAGAGGTTGTAGTAAACACCATCCTTTTACAGGCATCTAATAAACCCTGAACTGAATAATAGAGAGTAGGATACCTAACGATATTGCGCATAACAAACACACGCATTTCTGTTGAATTAGCAACTAACGAAAGAAGCACCTAAACCCATGATTATAAAAGACTTGATGAGGTCTGTCGGTATATACTGTTTAGTGAGCTTACTGCCTAATTCTGTAAATGTTTTTTGTATTTCTTTGTCTTTAATTCAAAAGACCGTTCGCCTCCCTCTAGGTGTAATATTATTTCTTCTCGCACGTCCTTTCTTTCTATTGCTCCATGAACTGATATATCAGTAGTGCTGGAAGTCGCTTTAAGAACTTGAAAACGGTCTGCATCGCCTGCAACAGCAACTGTTGGATTGTGAGTTGTGAGTAAAAACTGTCTTTGTTCTTTTCTAGATCGAATTGGGGTTGTTATATCTTCAAATACTGATGCTAAGTCCAAAGCATCTTCTGGTTGATCAATTAAAATTGGAGAGTCATTATCTGTCAATGCAATCATAAGTAATGCTGAAGATTTCTGTCCTATTGATAACTCGGATAGTTTTCCATAGGAACCATCTTGTTTTTTTAATTCAATAGTTGGGGCATCGTCCATTAGATCTTGATGTTGAAGGGAAAGTATCTCCTGAATATTTAATGATTCACATGCCCCCTCATAAATTCTTTCTGCTAAATCTCCATCAATGCCAGTAACTTGTTCCAACTCAGTAGCATCGTCTTCAAGAAGAATTTTTCCAAATTCTCTTGGTCTAATTTTATAAGCAAGTTTTTTTAAGTCTTCGTGTCTGGTGTGTGTACCTCTGCATATTTCAATTAATTGTTCTTCAAATCTTTCCCGATTCCCGTTCTTTGTAAGTGATAAACGGAGCCTTTCTTCAGTGGCTTCAGTAATTTCATCATATTTGTTTGACCTTAATTCAAATATGCGATTTCTAACAACTTCTAATTTATCAAGCTGTTCATCTCTTTTAACTTTGTAATCAGATGCATTGTTTGCTATTGATTGAGAATTTGTTAGCAATTCTTTTAAATCCTTCAATTCGAGATTTAACTCTTCTCTTTTTTTGGTAAGACTCGGAGCATCTCCACCTGCCTCTTCTGCCCATTCTTCATAGGCTTCTTTTGCATTTTCCAGTTCATTATCCCAATCTTCTCTCAAATTTTTCAACTCCATGATCTTATTTTCAATAAGATCTATAGATTCCTGTAGCGATGTTTTGATTTCCTCTTTATTAGTAAGAGAGAGATCATTAAAGTCATTCGATAAAGTATCATCTTCAAGTTCATCTGGTAGATCGGGCAAAACATCAGAGTCTATATTTTCCTTTTCTTCTCTTAATGATTTTTTCCATTCATTTAGTTGCTGAGTATGTTCATCCAAATAGTCCTTTTTAGTTAACATTTCGTTATATGTTACATGTTCTCCAGACCCCAACTGGCGATCAATTTCAGCTATTTTTTCTTCTACACTTGCAATTTCTGTTTTAAGTTGATTGCACTTTTCAGCTTCAGATATGCAATTAGCAAGATCCTGATCTAGAGCATTCAACTGTTCCTGAATTTTTCTCAATTCTCGGAATAATGATGTCAAATCAAGTAATCTGTCAACAAGACTTAACTGAGCTGTTTCATCCCTAGCAATTTCAACTGCTTCTGTTTGGCTGTAGGCCATAATTGGAAAAAGCTCGTCAACTTCACCATCATACTCAGTATTATCTGAGGGTCTTATAACATTAGTTGGATTTGTTTCTCCATTATAAACTCTAGTTATTTTAAACTCCTGCCCGCTTTTTGAAACAACTTGTATTTCTACTGAACAAC
This sequence comes from Halalkalibaculum sp. DA3122, assembly GCF_043951865.1. Classification (NCBI taxonomy): domain Bacteria; kingdom Pseudomonadati; phylum Balneolota; class Balneolia; order Balneolales; family Balneolaceae; genus Halalkalibaculum; species Halalkalibaculum sp. DA3122. The sequence goes on along the minus strand of NZ_JBINJF010000007.1, from coordinate 61,056 downwards.
CAAGACCAAACCTTTTTTCGAGTTTACTTTTATGATCTTTTGAGATCTGTTCTAACTCAGATTCTTGACTTAAACCAAACCTTATTGCTTCAACTAATAACGACTTTCCAACACCCTTGCCACCTACAATACAATTTAATCCTTCATGAAATTGATAGGAACCACTCAAAAATCCTTGAGAAACTGAAATATTTTTGATGTAAGGACCTATTGATTCAGATAATGGAGATATATCTTCATCCGTTCTTATTCTTATTTCTGGATCGTAGAAACATTGTCTTAAGCCATTGAGGTTTACTTCATCCATTTTAAAGTATGAGTACTGCAACGCAATTCCATCCAAAGAATGTCCATTATCACCGGTAGCAGGATTATCCGATGCTCTATGAACAGGTAAAGCTCTTTTGTAATTTTGATCATTCCCATCCAATAAAGACCGATACCTCTCAGTATCACTTACTTCCACGCTTGCAACACGTGGATTATTCATGATTTTGTTTCGTTGTTGCCCTCTCATATCATTTAAAACACCTTTACTTGAATTTGCATGGGCAAGTATTGGAAGAGCATCGCTATTGTATATTAAATCAACTATATCATTTACACTTTTGGAAGAAATTGCTTCTTTATTGCCACGCATTTCAGATGTGATGTCAGCTTTTGCAAGCAAATCATTTACAGCGCCCTCATTTTTTTCTGGATCAAATATCGCAATTATATGTATACCACCTTCACCACCTGAAGCAGTTATCTCAGTGCCTGGAAATACTTTTAAATGCGTAGTATCAGCGGCTATTTTTACTCTGTCAATCCAGTTTGCAGTGTTGTGATCTGTAATAGCAATTGCATCTAAACCGTTATCTAGAGCAGCTTTTACAAATTCTTCTGGTGTTATTTCTCCACCTGACCAATCATGAGATGCAGGAGTGTGAAGATGTAAGTCAAACTTTCTCCATTTTTGCCCGATAAGCCTTGCCATTATTTTTACTCTTAATTGAATGTTATTATGAATAATAACATAATACACTTGAAGCCCACTAACGACAATGCGTACAAGCTACAGGCGCCAACGTGTTGAAATTATTTACAAATGGAAGATTAACTAATAAATGGGAGGCGAGCAAGAATAGGCGAGGCCTGCCCGCTTAAATCGGGTTATACTTCATTTCTCCTCCTCACCTCACGAAATTCTTCGATTGCTTGGGTGCCATATTCTATGGCATGGTTCATGAATTCTCGATATCCTACTGCGTCAAGTATTGGATCTGGAATCATTTCTATGTTTTCTGCCATATGTTGCCTTAAAGGTAATTCAGGAAAACCATCTTCACGCATGAAATCGGCATACGGCATAAATGTCATGATAAGCATCCCAAATGGCATATATCTTTCTCTAAGTTCACGCAGAGTTTGAACTTCATGATCTGGAACCTGAGTGAACCACGTAGGAACTAATGGTTCTGTATAGGAAAGAATAGGATCTAGCTCATCTTGCAAAATCGGTGAAAGAAATTCCTCAAGCCACGTTTCAATAAATTCAGACTGGAATTCTTGCCAAGTTAATAATTCTAAATTGGTATTCTCACATGCTTCAAAAGCACCCGATTGAAATCCATTGCTTGAAATGATATAACCTGAGTTAACACCAAGATCACTTAAAACTGTTCTAAATGAGTGAACAATACCTTGTGGGACATTTCTTGTCCAATGTTTGCATTCGCATGCAATAGTATAAGTACGACCATCTATTTCTTCTTCTCCGTATACATCTATTTCAACTGAACTTCTAACAGTATCAAAGGTACGTTCTATATCAACATCGAAACCACATTCTCTGAGGATAGCTGCAACCTCGTCTTGTAAAGCTCTCCAATCTCCTGGTGTGTTATCTGTTATTAACATAGTTTATGATGTATAAAGACATTGTGCAAAAGAGGCCTTTCTGTTGAATTAGCAACTAACGAAAGATGAGTTTTAAAACCAAGGGCGGCAGAAAATTAGCGAGGTGTGTCTGAATTTAAAGGGATTAGGTTCCACCAACCAGTATTTCATGAATCTGAAGATAAATATTCCCCTTTTGGGCTGCTGATCGCCTTTTTCTAAGCAGAAGTTGTATTAAATCAATTCTTCCTTCCAAAACTGCCATTAAATCACTACCGTCCATTAATATCATTAGACTTCGACCAGAAGAATGAACATCAACTGCATCTTGAGAAAAACCATTTATCGAAAGGAAAAGGCCCAAGGTATTTTCAAGTTTTCGAGATAATTTACCTGCTAAGCTATCCAAATTTTGGGCATTAACTGGATCATTTTGCCATTTACATTCAAGTAAATAATCAGTGTTTTCAAATGTAAAAGCACCATCTATTTGTTCGGCTTTTATTTTGAAAGAAGCTTTTGGATCGAGATCAAATAGTTCAAATAAATCTTTCAGGATCGTTTCAAGCTGGTAACCTCTTTGCTGTGGATCATCGGAAGAAAGCAAGTCGTAGTAAATCTTTTTAAGCTCCTTAAGCTTTTCCTTGACAGCAGTAGCTTCCATCATTTTTTGATGGGCTTCTTCGCGTCTTTTTTCAATTTCTTTTTCTTCCTCCAAAATATCCTCAAGTCCTTTTATTTGTTTTTGGAGGGCTTTTACGGAATCTTCAGCTCTTTCAATTTTTTCTTCTCCATCTTCTACTCGTGCCAAATGACTAAAATCGTCAACTTTGGCCACATCAGTCATCAACTTCAAGAGTTTTCTTTGATATATATCTTCGTTTCGAGCAAGAAAATCCACGAGGTTGCCTACAACATTCCTTTTATAATCGTCCCAATTAAGCCTTGCGATTAATTGAGAATCTTGAAGACTATGAGATAAGAAGCTTCTTAAATCTGATTTAAACCAATAAATATATGTTAATGCCTCTTTTAAAGCATGAAGAGCAGCAGGTGAAATTTGTTTTGAATAATCTCTATTATTGGTCATAAATTGATGAACTGCACGAGGATAAGTTGCTATTCTATTCCTTTTAATCTTTTGTACTCTTCTTCATGATACTTTCTAGCTGTTTTTAAGTAGCCAATAATACTATTCGCATCGTCAGTCGTGACTACTCCTTCAAAATAACTTGTGGAACCAGTAAACTCTTTCTCAATTTTTGTAAAAATTTTTCTGATAGTTACTAAGGTTTCTTCAATTTCAGCTCTACTTATGCCAGGTAAGGGATCAGATCTGAGTTCTAATCTTGTTGGTAAATCCGAATGAGCAATTATCTGATTCCTGAGGTCCCTGATCTTAGATGTTTGTTTTTTGAGCTTTTTCAGCTCTTTTTGCAATTCTTTTTCAACATCACTATCCAGTGTAGAAGTTACTTCTTCCAATAACTTTTTGATCGATGCATTTTCTTTTTTTCTATTTCGGCCAGAGTAAGGTGGATCAGTAAGTCTACCAATTGAGAGAATTATTTCATGCCTCAAAATTCGTTGCAATGAATTAAAAAAGGAGGGAGCTAGTTCATTTAACAACTCAATTGTTTCTTGATCAGTCCCATAAAATATTCGGTAATTTTTCCAATTCTGATGAAGGTGAGCAATATCATTCCAAAGATAGTAGGCCAATAAGCCTGAATCCTGAGGATATGATTTAACAAACTTTTGTTTTATCTCTTCAGCAGTTAATTGTGATCCCATAGTTAATATGTTAACAATCTAACGACTTTGCGCATAACCGGCAGGCGACACGTTTTGAAGTAATTATAAAATAAAAGGTTAACTAATTAATAAGAGGGGAGCAAAGAATGGCGAGGAGCGTCTCATTAAAGACGAGTAATATGGCCAGCCAAAATACTTTTAATCTGTAATATATTCTAATTTTTGATGCTTAATGTCTTTGGCAATTATAGCCATTTCACCGAAGGCAACTTTCGGACGACCTGATTGATCCCAACTTGCTCTTTCTGTTGAAGTACCGCCTAAGCTTGCCCCAGTTGCAGCTGTAATTCCAGCTCCCATTGAAGATGTTACATTCCAAGAACCTCTTAATGTAGCCTTACTTCCATTGTTATTTTTCTCGACAAATACGTCGATTTTTAAAGTTGTTTCTTGTCCAACTTCTTTGAACCCAGTAGAAAGCGTACCCATTTCGCTATTTTCTTGAGAAATGCTAAATCCTTCTGAAGCGAGGTATTGGTAGATTGTTTTATAAAAGTCAGATGATGATTCATTAGAATACAGTTCAATCGCATTTGCGTCATCTGGTATTTCAGATGAAACTTCAGTAGGAATGTTTGAAGTAGTTACACAAGAAGTTAAAAATATTGTGAAAACAATGAATAAAAGTTGATTACGTAGCATGATGAATTATTCTATTCGATTTATTAAAGGCCGTATAACGACCTGGTGCTTAAGGTGCCCTCGGAATAACAATAATCTATTAAGTAACGAACGGAAAGCTAAAAAGCCAAAAGTTGGCAGGTGATGACGCGGTATGTTCCCTTGAAGGCAATTATAGATCGCCTTGTGGTACGTTTTAGAATTTTATGCCCAGCTAAATGCGTTTTAATGCAGCTTAGTTTCTGTTATAAGTCCTTTGTAAATCGACATTGTGGAAAGTTTTCGCATCCTAAAAACTTCGTGCCAGCATTATGACCTTTTTTTGCTATTCTCTCAACTAGCTTCGAACCACATTTCGGGCAAACTGTTATTGAATTATGCCTTTCACGCAATGATTGCACATGATCTTTAGTGGTGAGTGAAGACTCAGAAACGAAGTAATCAATTTCATTGACTATCTGATCAATTTCTTCAGGCGAAAGAACTCGATCCTTAAACTGCTTAATGTATTTGCCTAACCGGGAGTTTAATACGTTATCTGGCAGTTGTGTTTTAAATTTACAATTGCCAACGAAGTAAATAACAGTATGTATGATTGATTCATTAAGGCCCAAAAATTCTGATAGAATCTTTTTTTGTCTAAAGGTTTGCCTAATCGGGTTCTGAAAAGAATAATTATCCCCATATAGTGACTGGGTCCATTTTTGTTGATCCTCAGATCCAAATATCCAACCTTTCCTATTCTTTGTTTCTACTATGAACAGCCCATATGGTGATACAAGAAGGTGGTCAATTTGGGTTGTACCCTTTTTCGATTTAATGATGACATCATGAAATCTTCGGTAAACTTTTGAATTGAGTGATAGCCATAGATAGAAAGTAGTCTTTTTTTCACCAAACCAACCTCTAAATAGGTTCATTATTTTTTTACGCATTAGTGGAATTAGCCAAACAAAACCGATTATCACTAATAACACCAACAAAGCTGTGGCTGAATCGTCCATTGAAATATTTTTAAACTATGTTCAACAGGTTCCTATAACGAGATTGCGCATAAGCTGTAGGCGACAACGTATTGAAATTGTCTGCAAATAAAAGAGTAACTATAAAAAGAGAGGTTGACAAGAATAGGCGAGGTGTATCCGAGTTAAAGGGGGTAGGCCAACTTATTTAGAATTATATTTTTCTACATTACCTTTGTAAATATATCCCATTTTCGGAATTGATTTTTCATAGTCAAAATACTCAACATAGAACCATCTCTTTTGGTCTTTTAAAATTTTGACGGGTTGGTTAGGGTAAACTCTATAAAGGGTATCGGCGTTGCTGGTAGCTTGTTCCCTTATAGGTGACTCCTTTGTAACAATATAAATTAGTTCTTCACTGTCATCTTTAGCTAAATCGTTAAGTAACGGAATCACTTCTTGATTTAGGTCTGTCAGTATTTCATTGGATTTCACCTGGTTTTCATTTAAGGTGGACAGGTTATCAGATACTTGATTGTTAACTTGAGATTGAGAGTAAGTTAAAACCAAGGAAATAGTTGTTAAAACTGCCATATATAAATGTAGCAGGCCATGAGCACTTATTTTTCCTTTTGGCAGTTCTTCAATCTTTTTTCTGAAAAAATGATTTATATCTTCAAGGAGGGTTTCCCTAGAACTTCTATCAAATTCTTCTAAAGCTAATTCCTGCTTATAAACTTCATTGATTTTTTTAAAATCAACTCGTGGGAGATTAGCTACTGATGCAATAGCAAGTTCAGCAGTATTTATATTATTAGCTAATGCAGCAATGTTATTAGCAATATTAAGATTTAACTCTTGATAAATTTTCTGCTGTTGTTCATTGAATTGAGAAAAGACTTCTTCATTTAGTTTTGCAATTTTTGCAAAGTCAAAATCGTGTAGAAAATTTGCAGAACTTAGAGCTTCAGCAAGTTTAAGTGATGGATTTATCGCAATTTTATTTATTTCCGAGAATTGTTGGGAAAGTCCAGCTAACGCATTTGTTTTTATAGCATTACTAAGCTGTTCCATACTTTTTTGATATTGCTCGCTCAAATAAAACTGAATTCTTTTATTTTCCTTGTCCTCATTCATGATTTAACTTTCTGAGTTGGCCAAACGACATTGTACATAACCGGCCTTACAGTTTTTAATTCAATTTCAGTTTACTATTTGCTGACAAGAAAGTAAAACAAGCACGAGAAGGCGGGTTAGCCTGCTAAAATTAAGTTAACAACTGAAGTAAGGCTGGAAAATAAGGAGCTAAAACAGTTGTGTGATTAGCGGCTATAGCCATAAATTTTGCGTAGTTTTCGGAATAAGATTCTGTTCCTGCTGAATTTTCTAACTCCTCAATTCTCTTAAGCAGTTCTTCTTTTTCTGAGTCAGGAATCTCATTCTCAACTGTGGATCTTAAATCAGCAAAGAATTCTTGTGAACTTTTGTCGACAATATTAATTGAGTTATCATTAGAACTAATATTAACTCTCGAATTCTCACCATGAAGATTAAAAACTGTTTTATCTGACTCGTTAGATAACGTTGTTACTTTTTTGACTTTTGCTTGATATTCCCCACCTGAATTGTTTGAAAAAAATCCTTTATCTAGAACTTTGTAATTTTCTTCGATACAATTTGGCAAAGTACGTTGTAAAATATCCCCTTCTTCGAGAGGAATTTTATGGTTATCGATAAATATTATTTCAGGTTGAACATCAGCAGGTATATTTTCTTTAAAAACTTCTCCATTCTTGATCAAAGTTACTTCGTCAGGTAAAATCATTTTTATAGACTTGTTAAATTAAAATTAGCAGGCTAATGAGCCCCTCCCAATTATTCAGCCAGTTAAAAGTAGAGAATCGGGCGACATCCGCATAACCGGCCGGAATATAGAATTAGTTTTAAAATGAAAGGGGGGCAAGTTAATGGCGATGCCTGTCCGAGTTATTGCGCGGTTAGGCACAAATTAGTTTAGGTTAACCTAGCATATATCTAGTAAATTTAATTGGACCTTCATTTTGAGGAAGTGGCGCAGTAATTATCTCATCCTTAAATACTTTCCCATTGTTTAATTCAATCTCTAAAAATATAGCTAAATTGGGTTCACGTTGTTTACTTTCGCTGACACTCATCATTACTTTCATGTCGTGCATCTCATTAGTAACTGTTGCGACTTGTGCCTCTCCGTATTTATATTTTTGAGTAGCTACAGACGCCTTTTCTACTTCACATTTAAATTTGTAAGAGATTGAATTTATCTCGCTCGCAAATCCAAAATCATCCTTTAGAACCAGAGGCTGTTTCAAAGCCCATCTAGCTTCTGCTATGTTGCCTTTTTTGAAATCTCCTTTTTCCTCGTCATAAGCTTTTATAAGAGTCTCTCTCATTGGATTTTTAATATCCGGCTTATTAAAAATGGAGGCACGATACTCATCCAAATTTCCAAGTCTTTTTCCTTCAAGGTTAAAAACACTGACTTTTGATTCATCTTTCTCGAAAAGAACTCGGTTAGATTCATAAAAAATCGATACAGGTATAAATCTAACTAGTGTTATATACATCGCATCAATATTCTTTACATCTCTGCCCCAATCTTCTTCAATTGCATTTTCAAGTGTTAATAGTTCAATATTACTTTTTATTGCAGCTTCGTAAGCAGTATCTGTAAAACCTGACCTGGAAACAGCTATAATTTTATGTATAGGCAAATATTTAAATCTGCCAATCAATGAGTCTATCCATGGCATTCCCGATTTTCTTTTTTGATCTCGACATTCGATTGCAATATTAACAGGGTGTCCATTCACTTCTGTCTCAATGAGGATATCTACCTCCCTTTGGACGCCGTTTCTTTTATCTTCAAGCAACTTAGATTCAGTTACAGTAATATTTTCTTCTGCCAATTGAGATTCAATTAGCTTTATAAGTCTCTGAAAATCATTACTTCTTTTAGGCATAAATATTGTAAGCTTAAAATTGTAATCACAGCCTCTAAAGCTTTGGTAAAGTTTAAATAGAACAAAAATGACTGGACTATGACTAAACGAATAGCTTTAAAATGTGTACAATATCTTTTTTTTGTACCTAACGACATTGCGAATAAGCTACAGGCACCAACGTGTTGAAATTACCTGTAAATGAAAGGTTAACTAATAAAAGGGAAGCGGGCAAGAATTGGCGAGGCACATCCGCTTAAAGGCGGGTTAGGGCAAGTGGGCATCTTAACTCCAATTGAACTCATAGTTTTCCACATGCTGGAACTCCTTGCAAAGATCACCATATTCCTTATCGAAAAGTTTAATTGCAATGGCTGAAAGAGATTCAAAACTAACATGTGATATCAAGTCATAACTTTTGTACAGGAAATTTCTATCTAGTTTAAATTCTTCTCCCAAACTATAATCGGAGGTTTCAACAAACGCTAAATAATCTTTTGATACTTTGGAATTGTTATGAATCAAGAAATTCCTTACAAGTATTAGCTCATGTAGTTTATCAATCTCATCTGATTTGAGTCTTATTTTAAATACGTAAGGTTTGTTATTTAATTTTTTAATTAAGTCAGAAACTTTTTGATATCCAGATTTTTCTAACTCTTTCTCGATCAAATAGTCATGGATGTTGTCAAAGTTTTTAAGATCTAATATTGTTTGCCATTCAACAGGTTTTTCTCCTGATATAAATTCCGGTTTTTGTTTAAAAATCACTCGTAGATAGTCTTGAAAAATACCTTCTAAGAAGGTGAAATACGTAATATACTCTTGCTTCAAATGAAGCTTTTGGAAATCAAAATTATAACCATCTTGGAAGTTAGCATCACCAAACACTTTTATTAATGGACGTATATACCTGAAATTTCTATCTGTTGTCCCTCTCTTATTTTCCCTAATTCCATCGGCTAAATATTCGATTTCATCTTTCCATTGTGCTTCAATCTTTTTAGGCACATTGCTAGGAAAATCCTCGAATATATCTTCATTCATCACACCTGTTAAAAAGGTTTGTGCTAAGTTGTTATCAAAATCGGTGAATTGGTTTTTTAAAAAACTAAAGTTGCACACAAGATTTAGCGGTTTTTGGTTGAATGAATTTAACTTGCCCTAACGACATCGCATAAGGTGCCTTAATGCGCGAGTTATATATCGCTGGGATATTCGCTGTAGTGCTTCTTAAATCCTTTCAAATTTTGAAGAAACCCATACTCTTTGCACCTTTTTTCTATTTCTTCCAGATATGATTCATCTAACTCTTCCCCGATTCCCCAATAAGCATAGTATACTGGTTGAATTTTTTGATTAGTTATTAAAACTATATGATTTGATGATTTTTTATCAGCGAAATAAATGTGGGTGCCTACAGCTAATGTTTCACATAACCACTCAGCAAGGTCGGATTGTAAGATATCATTACTAACATATATAAGGGCATAATAATGATCATCAATTGAGAAAACACGGCGTGCTATAAACTCTTTTTTCTCTTTGTGCTTGTCGATCAGCTCAAAAAGTGAATCTGTAATAACTCTTCTCATTAATCGGTCTAAATTAAGTAGCACTTCTGCTAATTTAGTATTAGCAGGATTGGAATAGTTTTTAAGAATAAATTCTTCTACGAGCCAATCAATAAAATAGCTTGGCTTATCTGCTAACCGTTTTAATCTAGTTTGTTCATTTTGGTCATACTTATTCCATTCGTCACTTATATCTAATAGAACGTGATCCACTTTCTGATAATATTCTGAAGGGAATTCGCGGGCATTTGTTAAATAAACTGCTGCTAAATCAAGCTCATTTCCGTTTAAAGAAACGTTTTCGTTATTTGATAATAAATTATGGCGTTTAATCAGATAGTCTATTAAATCTGAAGTGGTGTCAAATTCGCTTACTACTTTTTCAAAGTAGGATTGCAGAAAAATTGAGATGGGCTTGTCTTCTTTTTTTAAGTCGTGAATAGGATAATATTCTAAATCATCGTTATGAAATACTGTTATTAAATAAATATCAGTAATTTCCTCTTTTTTAATGACGACTTCGCCACGCTCTTCATGAATAATTTTAATATTATCTCTATTAGTAATTTTTCTTTCTGCCCCATGAAGTTGACGAGATGATTTTTCAATCACTTTTCTGAAAAATTTCTCATGATCTCCTTTAAATGCATAATTCTTGACAGATATTAGAAACAAATGCCCATCAAAAAAAATCAAGATGTCACATATTTCTTTTTTATCACCATCCACATCCATTGGATTAATAAATGTCCAGTGTGATAGGTATGAAGAAGTTAATAATTCATAGGTAGCTTCTTCGGCCTCTTTTCCTTTTTTGTTGAATTTATTCATAGAATATGATAGCCACATATAACGACATGGCGTATAACTGGCAGGCGCCAGAATGTTGAATTAGTTTTAAAATGAAAGCTTAACTAATAAATGAAAGGGAGGCAAGGAAATGGCGAGGCCTGTCCGCGTTAAAGGCGGGTTTGCCTCCTGTTATATTATTTTCCACGAGCAATTTCTGCTTGAGTTTCTATCCAATCTTGGACCCTGTACTCAATATATTCATCAATTTCTTTCAGCATTTTGTCGGGTAATCTTAGAGCCTTTCCAAGATGTCTGGTGAATGTCATATTTGCTTCTTTGAGGAGATCTTCTAGATCTGGATGAATCTTGTCTTTATCTTCTTTGCTAGAAAACTCCTCATGATTATATGAGACGAATATTGAATCAGTAATGCCAATGGATTTTTCCCTTAGATATTGGGCAGAACTTAAAATTATTATCGCATCAGCAACACTGTTCTTATTCTTGATAAAAGGTGCTTGTTTCTGAAGAGCCCATTCTGCAGCTTTGATTTTCATTTCATCAGTAATAGGTGTGACATCACATTCCTTAATTAATTTTTCAGTTTCTTCAACTTGTTGTTTAGCAGTTTCAATAAACTCACTTCGATGGCTTAAAAAATCCTTGACCAGTTCCCCATATTTATCTTCCATTTCATCGTCAAAGTTTTCAAACATCTTTTTTGTATAAGAAAATACTTCATCTGCTTTTTTAGCTACATCCTTTAAAGTTGTTTCTTTATTTCTCTCCCACTCTTGTATAATGATATCATTGGTTAATAAAATGATTTCTCCAGAATCTCTTTTTTCTTTGATTTGATCAATTATGCCAGCAGGCCAATTCTTGGCTACATAACTAATCCAGATATTGGTATCAAAAACCAAACTAATCATATTGAAATGGAATTAAGCATGCTAACGACATTGCGTATAAGGTGCCTTTACGTATTACTGTTGAATTAGCAACTAACAAAAGATGAGTTTAAAACCCAAGACCGGCAAAGTATAGGCGAGGTATGTCCCCTTAAAGGCGGATTAGCTGTTCGTTTATGCTTTGTCTCCGGTAAGTACGAGATCATCAAGGTAGTTTAAAAAGGATAATTTCGTATCAAATTCGTCCATCTTATGTAAAGACTCTAATATCGCTGTACGAACATGAGCTTGGAAATAGGTTAAGAGATCATCATCTATATCTGTTCGACGTCCATGATGGATATAAGAACTTCTATATTTATACGCTTCGCTTAAATACTCCAATACCTTCTTCCGATCTTCAATATCTTCAAAACCTAAAAATGATAATCTGAGTCCAATAGATTTTTTGATTGGCTCTCCTGAGTCTTTCAGTAGAAGTGTTTCTAGACATACTAGTAGAAATACTAATTTATCTTGAATGTCTGAAGAGGTAATGCTTTTGTCGAGAAGAAATAGACAGTTAGTTAAAGTTTCTTGGAAATCTGTTAATTCCGATTTTTTTAATAAATCATCAATTAAATACATGCTTAGATCTTCCATTCTTTTTATTTCCTGAGCTGTAATATTCCAGAATGGCTGACCGTTTATTTTGGGATTAATTACAAAGTCTGGGAGTCCTTCAGAAAAGGCAAAAACATGGGTGGCTGGAACTATATTACTTTCAAAGAAACCAACCGTAGAAATAAGTTTTGGAAGTTTTGCTGATGGTGAATAAAACCGTAAACCCACAAGACTTTTTTCAGCTTCCCTTTTTGCAATTTCAATTGCCTTATCTTGTTCAGCAATCAACTCATGGTAAGCAATAACTTTTCCCTGAAAGTTATCTCTTAGCCATTGGTGCGTTTTAGAAGGTTCCTTACCATGCTCTTTTTGATAGTGTTCTTCTAAATCATCAAATAAATTCTGTCTTAAAAATGTGAATTTACAATTGCCTACTGAAAAAGAACTATCTATGAATAAGTTTTGGATTGGAAATGCTATTCTAAAAGGCTTTATATCATTTTCTGAATTCTTAATTATATATTTGGTTAAAGTAACCTCACTTGATTTTAGATACTTTTCTTTTAGCCATTGAAAAACCAATTTATCTAAATATTTATCGCTAAGAAGATCTCTTATTTCTTTTCTTTTGGCTAAGCTATCAATGAAAGTTGAGTATTCCTCTAGTTTCTCATCTTTGAAACCAACATATGTATCGTTATCGGGATTAGGAAAAGTTTTAACTATTTCTTCTCCCAAAATATTAACAACACTTTCAGTATTTATCTCAATACCATCGTCTGATATATGGCTAGTAGGATGGTGGTCAACCGATCTTTCACTATTTGGATTTCCAGTATTTTCAGAAGGTTTTTTACTGAATACAGAGAGCTCAGAATAAAAATACTCTCCCTTTGAATTTATGTGTTCTATAAAAGGATCAGGTAATTCTATCTTCATGAGGTGAATTTTTAACAAATAGCTAACCTTAGCTTATGAGCAGAGAGTTAAATACTATTCATTGTCAATATACTATGCAAAGCTGAAGTTTAAGTTCATCTAAAAGGGATTTGTCAATATATTGTTTATCCATATCCCTCACTCTTAGAAGAACTTTTCTCAAACTAGCACATCTTGTTTCTTCTTTTCCCATCCTGTCCCAATCTCTGGCAGTTTATTGCAGGCTATTCCAGCCCATCCCGGGGTATTTCTCTTGATTTGAAATAGTGTTACGTTGACATCGGTGATTGCAAATAGTGATACAATCACGACATATTAACCAAGCCTGGCCCGATGCCTCAACACTTGTCGAATACCTTAGAAACCCAGAAACGCGATTATGCCACTACCCTCCAGGAACTGCGAGAGGGGATGCCTATTTTCGGGCGCATTACTGGCCGGACTGATGATTTCATCGACGTCGAGAAGGATATTCCGTTCAACATTCGTTCTCCTTTTAAGGTGGCGAAGGCCATGTGCCGCCTGGAGCCTGGCATTTATACCCTGCATACCGGCGATGACCATGATATTGAAATCAATTTCCGGATTGACGACCCAAACAAGCAGGCTGAAGTAGCTGGTGACCTGTTCGGGCAATCAACGGGCTCCAGGGAGACCAAAGACGAAGACTATTACAGCAACCGTATTCTTAGACTGGAAGGGGAGCTCCACGATGCGGACCGCAAGATCCGCCAGCAGGTTGATGAGATTATGAATCTGAAACGAGAACTTGCCGAAGATAAAACTACGACCCTGCTCACCCACCAGAAAGAGCTGGCCGACCTCAAAGAATCCCATCGCAACGAAATTGACCGGCTCAAAGAAATTCAACGAAGTAACCTCAAAGCTCTCGAAAAAGAGCTCGGAGAACTGGAAAAGGTAAAGTTCCGCATGGAGATGGAACAGCGAGCGGGTGGCAGAGACGCCGGAAGCCGCATGCTAGATATGCTGGAAGAAAATGCGCCCTTGTTTTTTAGCGTCATCTCAGGGCTCTTTGCCCAACGGGCCGGAAGCCAAGGCCAACTAACTCCCGAGCAAACCGAGGCTTTTAAAGCCGCAGTAGCCCAAAAGATTCAATCTCAGAACAAGTCTGACCTACCCCAACAAGATGCCCTCCTGAAAAACGAAGCCGAACAACCCAAAGGTGCCGGGGAGGAGACTCCTCGGCACCTTCCCGCCGACGGAGCCGATATCCCAGAGACCCTACTGGATGCCGCAGGCGGGCCGACTCTGAACGGCAGCTTTTCTTCACCCGAGGCAGGTGGCCATCCCGAATCACCCATGACCATATAACCAACTTTGAACAACCCCGCCATGAATCCTGATCATATTCCCTTGCTCAAAATGGCCCTCGAATATCTTGGTGACCACCCGCAGCCCTACGGGCGCTATGCCAAACGCATTAAATCACAACTCGCACTGATGCAGTCCTACGGGCGCCCGATTACGATACAGGATTGGACACGCATGGCCAAACTACTTTCCGAAGAAGCGATAAGCAGGGATATCGGAGCCGAACGCATTGCAAAAACGATATATCCCCTTGTGGATGGATTAGGGCAACACGCAACTACGCTCTGCTATATCCCTGCCCCTTTCGCTTGCCAACAGCTGCTGCGCTTTACCGGTATGAAGGTGAGCAATCAAATAAAGGCGCTCCTTACGGAAGTCATTATCGAACTGCAAAAACTAGTCACGTCCAACGGACCCAAATCTTAGTTAACCCCTATGCCAACCATTACCCAACAACCCGTTACGAGCCTTCGGGATAATATCTACAAGGAATTGGATACCGCAGGAATAACGACCATCACGCGCTCCCGTCAATTTGCAGGCGTGCTTATCAGCCTGGGCGACCTTGATCCAAAACTAGCGAAACGGCTCGGTGATGTCACAACCCGCAACCCCGAGCACGGCCTGCAACTTCTGCTTGACTATATCACCTACCGCTCTTGAGTAGCCACTATCCTCATATCACCCCTTCCCGTAACGCAGTCACTACCGACGGTTTAGTGATGAGCAATAAGGCGGCAGCACTTACCCTACAAGGTGATGCTGCCGCCCCTATTATTTCCCGCCGCCAAAAGTACCCTGGTATCGATGGCGTCCTCGAATTAGCTTCCAGGCTCGTAACCAAATATACCGGCCGGGATGATATCCGCAGCCTTGCTTTAAAAATCACTCGTAGGGTTCCCAGGAATATTAGCACCGGCCTTCCTGACCTACGAAATGTAGATCAGATTGCAGATTTTATCTACAAGTGGATGACTCGTAATATCAACTACGTTCGTGATCCCTGGAATGTTGAGCGCATTCAATCCCCGGATGTCACAATCAAGCAAAAGGCTGGAGATTGCGACGATCACGCAATCCTGTCGTCAGCCCTGCTACAAAGCCTAGGCATTCAAACCGGATTTCGGATTGTAAGCCGGACGGGACGAAACTACGATCATATCTACACCGTCTTTCGCTCCCCTGATGGATGGAAATCTTTTGATACGACTGTCGCCAAATATCCAGGATTCGCTTTTGACGAAACCCTCATCAAAAAATCCAAGCACCTGCCGAACCGGATGCCGGACGGATTAGGTATTGACCCGATTACCCTGACCGCTGCTGCAACGACAGCTCTGCAAACAGGCGTCACTATGAAAAGCATGTTTTCCAAATGGTTTGGCGCGAAGGATAAAGATGAGCGCATCCAGCGCGGGCAGTGGCGAGACTATCTGATGGCCCGAGGGGTCCGCTCGGATGTCATTTCGTTTTCCCAAAAGGATAACGCAGTCCTCCAGCAGTATGCTATGATTATCCAAGAACATGGCCAACCGGCCGTTGATTACCTGAATAGGTTCGGAAGCCTGGACAACAGCTTTCTGGCCAGCCAACAACAATCTCGAAACAAAAAATGGCTCCTGTACGGCGGACTCTCGGCCGGGCTTTTGACGCTTGGCGGTATCAGCTACTGGACCCTTAACCACTCCTGACCTTATGAGTAGTGCTTACTTACAACCTATAGCGATAACAAACGACGATGATCAGTTGATCATACCTAATAGCCTACGTAGTGGCTTAGACGGCTGGGAAGAAGATGATCCCTGCCGATATGCCAACCAGAGCTGTAAGGGAAAGATGTTCGGCAAGCTCAAAAGCTGTCGGCGCAAGCGCGAAAAATCGCAAGCCCTCTGCAAGGCCCACGAGCGCAAGCTGGCTGAAAAGAAGAAAATAGAGCAGGAAAAACAGCAACTCATGACTGCCCTACAGCACAACGTCACCGATACAGCTGCCAAACAAGAGACCGCAAGCACAGCCATGATTGCGGGGGCGGCTGTCGGAGGCGTGGCTATCCTTGGAGTAGCGATTATGCTCATCGCCAAAAAGAAAAAAGCCAAACCCCAACCTGCATAACTTACTGCATTATGAACAGCAGCTCTTTTGATCAAATCGATTTCTTGCAAACTACCCGACCGTTTAATTTTACCACCACCACTTTTCCTACTGCCCCTCCGGAGTCAAAGAAAACTAAGTTTGGCAGTATCCTCAATGACCTGTCCAGCTTTTTGACCACAGCGGCCGATACCGCCGTAACTGTGGACGGGGTTATCAATGGCAGAAAAAATAACTCCAGTGGCAGCGGCCTGACCCCCCAGCAACAAATGGCGCTCCTGCAAGCCCAAAAATCGAGCAGCCCCAATATGACGAGCATTCTGCTTATTGGCGGCGTCGTTGCCGTTGGGGGAGGACTCATGTACACCTTACTAAAAAAGAAATCGTAATATGATAGAAGCCACTTATCCCGCCCATCCGGTAGGAATTTCTCATTATCTCGATGGTCATATTCCCAACGGGCGCTACCCAAATCCCTCTCGGTCGGAGGAAAAGGTGTACCTGCAACCGACCATCCAGCTGCAGGAAGTCCCAAAAGGGGCAGAGGTTGAAGCCTCTGAAGACCAGTCGATCTGCCAGCGGCTCTCAGCCGCCCGACCCTCCGAAGAGCTCCGAAATTGGTTTGACCAACACAAGAAAACTCTGGGATGGATTGCCGGTGGATATCTTGCTTTTCGAATCTTAACCAGACGAAGATAACATGACCCAGACCCAATATGCATATAGCGACAACGGATTAGGATCCGCTGGCATTACAGGAAATATTATTAGCTCTGAGGCTGGCGAAGTTCGCATTATTGGCCGGTATCCCGAGCGCGGGGTGCCCAAAAACGGGGTTCCCTTCTCCGTTGATATCGAAATCGACCGGTACCGCAACTTCTGGAACTCGTTTCTACTTATAGTATGTCCTGATGCGGTCATTGCCGCTCTTGATCCGCAATCCCGAAAGGTACTGGCCATATCCCGAATCCTGACCAGCATGTGGGACGGCTGTCGCGGGCAAACCCGGCTGGTGTTCGGGCGATCTTTTCGTCCGGACCGTAATCACCCGGTCATCTTTGAGCTGCATCCCAGCAATGTCACCGAAGCCAATATATCCGAAGCCAAACCGCTTGCGGCCTCCAAGGTTATGACGCTGGATCTGGATATCGACCAAGGCCAACAGAGCGGGGTATATGCCCCGCCCACCGAGCCGTGGTATCAGATTAGCTTACCGAATCCGCAAAGCGCATTCAGCGGCGTCAACAGCACGCTCACTAAAGTATTATGGCTGGTTGGCATCGGAGCCGGAGCGTATTTCCTTGGCCCGCTTATCCCCGGCATGC
This sequence comes from Halalkalibaculum sp. DA3122, assembly GCF_043951865.1. Lineage (NCBI taxonomy): Bacteria > Pseudomonadati > Balneolota > Balneolia > Balneolales > Balneolaceae > Halalkalibaculum > Halalkalibaculum sp. DA3122. The sequence goes on along the minus strand of NZ_JBINJF010000007.1, from coordinate 43,229 downwards.
GAGACAGCTTGAAAAACATAGCCAACCCTGACACCGGCCGGGAGGAACAGAAAAATGCGTGAGCTCATTGAAGGTCGTGATTATCAGATTGTGGACGACGGTATGGGCGGGCTAAACAGCTACCTGCGCCAAACCGGAAAAAATGCGTTTCGCAAAGCCATTAGCCTAGCCGACCGCGCCCTAAGCGGCAAGAAAGGAAAAGCCGCAACTACGGCTATCATCATGGCTGACCTTACAACCGATAAAGATGGGTTAAATACCGTCTACCACCAACATGCTGGGGTTATCAACCGGTACTTCGAATATGTGGACCTACAGGCTGTAAGTGATCTTATCGGTCTTGAAGAAACCGTTGCAAAAAGCAAATCCATGGCCACACTTAAACAGGCCGGCTTTCTTTCCATGGGCATCGCCATTGGAATAGCCGGTCTCACCTTCATAAACCGAAACCGATCTTCCCAATGACTCTCAAAATAGGTGACAAAGGGCCGCAGGTCATGCACCTGCAATCAGCACTCAAAGCCGCCGGTATGGACCTGCCCAAATATGGTGTCGACGGGATATTTGGCCCGGAGACCCAGCAGGCCGTCCGACAAGCCCAACAACAGTTTGGGCTCCCGACCAGCGGCATAGCCGGTCAGGAGCTACTACAAAAACTAGGCATTAATCCGAACGCCATAACCCAAAGGCCACCACAGGCATCGGTAAACCGGAAGGTATTGCTGTTTGGCAGCCTGACTATTATCGCCATTGGAATCGCAATTAAAACAATCAGACGACAGTAATATGGAATCAATGACTGCCCAGCAGCTTTCCAAGCTTAATATTAAAGGCATAAAAATAGCACAACCCTACGGGATACTTCTCGGTGAGCCCGAAAAGAATGCCGTCATTTTTATTTGGGGCGAAAAAGGAGCCGGTAAATCAACGATGAGTCTCGGACTGGCTGATGCCTTAGCCGAACACGGGCGCATCGAGTATATCCCCGCCGAAGAACATTTTGGCAAAACATTGGTTGACCGCGTCAAGCGCCTAGGAGCGACCCACCGGAACCTGAATTTCACCAAATGGAAATCCATTCAGGCGCTCAAAGAAATTCTGCTAAAGAACCGATCCTTCGCCTGTATTCTGGATTCGATTTCCGTGATCGATGCCAACGCCAAAGAAACCGTGGAGCTGGCCCAGTGGTGCCGAGAAAACGGGATCATGTTTGTTATGGTATCGCATGCCACTAAGGACGGACAGTACAAGGGTAATACCAGTATTGCCCACGAATGCGACATCGAAATAAAGGTTACCAAAGAAGGCGGAGCCGAAACCGAAAAAAACCGCTACCAGGAGCTGACCGCTATTGCCGTGCCCTTTACAGCCGCTGACCGAAACGTTTCCCGAAAAACTAAGCCAGCGAAACAAAAGGCTCCAGCCAACCGCGAAAATCCCGTGGACACCCCTTTTAAAATTACCCTCAAAGAATTAGACAAGCTCCACAAAATCCGCTCCTGGAAACGCATTAACTCCATGTTCGGCAGCAAGATGCCCTGCTATGCCCCGAAGCATTCCGGAGAATCCGAAAATGCCCATCTGTCGATCCGCTACACCGCCGACTACCCCAAAAAGCGATATGTCTTGGACCTGCTCCTCGATGGCCACCTGGAATACCAGGCCTGTACAGAAGGCAAAGGGGGCGGGCTCAAAGCGTGCTGGAAAAAGTTAGTCAGCAAATATGGCGATTTGGAAGTACGCATATTCAAACAAGATCATGCCAAGGTCGTTTTGGGCGCTAAAGAATATAAGCGACAGGAACGAGCGTTTGCTAAAAAGGACAAAAAATCTTTTGCAAATGAGGCGCCAGCGCCAAAGGCAAAACAGAAGCCTGCCGGCAAAGATAAACCGACCCCAGTCACCCAGCCCGCCGACACTTCTACTGGCGAAAAACCGGTAACGAGTGACACCGACCCGGCCGCAGAAACGCAGCAACCCATCGACATTGAAGCCGCCAAAGAAAGCCAGGACAAACTGGATGCCTTTTTAACCAAAATACTGGGCTAGCCCGATGCGAGACAATCCGACTGTTACTCCTTTTGACGAAATTACAACCGAGGATTACCCCGGTATTTTTGGCGATTTCGATGGAGACGGTATCCCCAACGCCGACGATCCCAACCCGCAGCTGGCCGGGGACACCGAAACTGTCGAAGAAACCAAGCTTACCGACGAAATCAAACAGCTGATCGACTTACGAGGGGACTACCAGCAGGCCCTCGATGAAGTGGTAGCAAAGCTCACCGACATGCAACCGGAAGCTATGATAAAAGGGCGCGTTAAATCTCCATATTCAGTTATCAATAAATTGCGTCGCAAGCGCATTAAAGGAGATATCAAGCAGGCTGGCGCTGGCGAACACTATATGCAAGGCCTGACCGATATGGCCGGATGCATGATCGTGTTGTCTGATCAAAAAGATCTGGATCAAGTGGTAAAACAAATTGGTTCAGGAGCAATCGGAGAAGCATTTGAACATGAAGACAAATACGCCAAGCCCGTTGGAGGATATCGCGCTCACCATTTTGTCGTGATGGCGGGTCCGACCCGAGATATTCCGGTCGAGATTCAGGTAAAAACCAAGCGTATGGCCCAAATCGCTGAAGCGGCTCACCAGCCTTATAAATCCAATACACTTAATACGAAACGCATGCAACAGCTAACCGATCTGGCCTGGAAAGCTGACCAGGGAAATAAGGAGGCCGCAAAGGAAATAGATGACCTTCTGGACAACTCCACAAAATTGAACCAACAGCTGACGAGTCGTAACAATCCTCCTAGCCAGTTGCAGGCACTCCAGGACTCCTTCACCGAAACGGTAAAGAAATTAGCACTGGCATTTTCATTAGACAAATTTCCAACCGAGCATCGCGAGCAGGCATTGGAACTGTTTCGCCAGCATGGAAATATTATTGGCGTCGACTTTGACCAAATTTTTGAAGGTGCCACAAGTGAGGACCTAACAACTAAAATTGAAGACAACCAATCATACCAAGCCTCTGAAGATCGTGCGGGAGAAGCCGAATATGGAAGCGATTTTTCAGACCTTTCGTTGAAAAACTATGATCCGATCAAATTAACGAAATCCGAGCGTCGCCGGGCCAACGAAGCAGCGCTGGCCGTCTTGGAAAAAGAAGATCGTGCTATCACCGAATCCGACCTGGACACCCTTCGCCGGTATACTGGAGCTGGTGGATTGGGGTACGGGGAGGATCGCACCGGCACCGAGCGCGGGCTACTCAACGAGCATTACACCTCCTACCCGTTGATACAGCTAATTTGGGATAAACTCCAGGCTATGGGTGTGGACAGTGGCAACATATTAGAGCCCGGCTCAGGCATTGGCAATTTTGCGGGATTTTTACCCAATTCCGGCAGCTATCGCATGCTGATGGTTGAGCGGTCTGCAGTGAGCGCTCGTATTGCTCGGCTCCTATACCCTAATCAGTTAGTTAAACATCAAAACTTTGCTGAGACCGACCTGTCACTATACAATCTTACCGGCGCCATAGGCAATGTCCCCTTTGGAGATATAAAAATTCATGCACAGCGCGATCCGCTGGCTCACCTAAATCCGCGCATCCATGACTACTTTATCTTGAAGTCTCTGGACGCTCTCCAACCGGGCGGTTTTATGGCGGTGATCACCTCGGTCGGCACGATGGACAAAAAAGATCCGGCCATCCGACAGGCCATGGTCCAGCGCGCCCGATTTGTGGGCGCCTACCGGCTCCCGTCCACGGCATTCAAAGACAATGCCGATACCCTTGTAACCACGGATCTGCTCCTGTTTCAGAAGTATCCCGACGCTAGAGGCGAAACCCATCCTGATGTCAGCAGTGAATTAAACCAGCTGTTTGCCTACCAGGATCTCGCGGTAAGTATCACCGAACACAAAGGCGAATCCTACGGGGCCTATTATAATCCGTATTACCAGAAATATCCCCAGCAGGTACTAGGCAAACATATTCAGGGACACGACATGCAGTTTTTAACCCGCATGGGCGTCAAAGGCCAAGTAGATGAGGCCACGGCCGGCAAGGTTCTTGGAGATGATCTTCGCTTCCCATATCCGCTTCCGGGGAAAATACCGTTCTACCGGATCCCCGATGAGGGCGTGCGGCTGGAGACAACCCGCGATTACCACGCCGGGAATATCATTTTCCATGATGAGAAATTCTACGAAAAACAGCGCCACTATTTCAACCCTATTACCGTGGGCGGCTCGGATAAAGCGGGCGAAGGACTTCGCGCCAAAATCAGCTCGTCCTGCCGGATGCTAGACAAATACGATGATTTCGTCACGGCACTAGCCCAAGAGAGCGAGCAAAAAGAGCCGCTCCGCGGAGAGTTTAAGGAGCTACTCGAAAGCCATATCAACAGCTACGGCATTCCCGACGAAGACGAAGACATTCGCCAGATATTCCGCTACGACAACCGGTTGTATAAACTCACGACCTTTGTTAAGCGTGATCCCATCAGCAGAGACCTGGTTTACGCTGATATCATCGATGCCGAATCAATGTTCAATCGCAACTACGTACCGGCAGTTTCCGACTCCGATGACCTGGCCGAAATTGCCATGTATGGCCGCTCCATTGGGGAAGAGCTCTCGCTGGATTTCTACCATTCCACCTACAAAGGGGGTACGGCCAGCCGGGCCGAGCTCACCGAAGCTATCGAGGACCATCCGGATTTCTTTTATAACCCTGAGTCCAATAACTACGAATTTCGTTACCAATACCTGGCCGGAAATGTTCGCCAGAAACTGCAAATAGCCGAAGACAATCAGCTGGAGAAAAATATCCAGGCCCTACAAGCGGTTCTTCCTGAGTGGATTGATGCCTACAGCATCACCGTCGATCCCCGCCACATTTTCACATACTTGCCCACGAAAGTGCTAACGGAGTGGATCAAAGATGAGCTGGGCTATCGGGACGTGCATATCGGACTTGTAAAAGACAAGGCCGACCTCGGCAACCGGTTCTATATGAAACTCCGCAAAGCGGGGCGGTATGTGGCCAGCGGTGAGGAAACCCAAGATGACTGGAACCAAGGTTGGGGACAGACGCCCTTCAGCAAAATCATCAACAACTATATTCAGGATTCAAGCTTTCCGCTGGTCTTCTATGATGAGGATGACAATGTCATACCCAATATGACTCTGAAATATGCCGAACAGAAAGGGCTTGTAGCTCTTATCGAGCGGTCCCGAGCCAAACAAAGGACCCATAATGACCAGATGCTCACGCGCGTGCCCCAAAAGTTCAATCAGTGGGTACGTACCAAAGCCTCCACGGAGATCCGCGAACTCATCGAACTGGCATATAACCACGAGTACAACGCTCATATCAACCCGCAATTCGATGGGAGTACTCTCCGAGTGCGCGGCATGTCCGACACCTTCTACGGGGTAAAGGATTTTGCGGTGTATAAACACAATCGCGCGGTGGCCGAAAAATTAGTTTGGAACGGACGCGGGGCCAACTGCCACGACGTGGGCGCCGGTAAGACGCTCTCGGCTATCATCACTTCCCAGGTTCTGTTGCAGCAGGGCGCCTGCCGAAAACCCATGTTTGTGGTGCCCGGTAAAGTCCAGGAAAAGTGGGTGGAGGAATATTCCATGCTATTCCCCGATGCGAAAATCCTCAACATGAAGATGGCAGGGAAAGACCGCCATAAGGAACTGACCATGGCCCAGCTTTACCACTGGGATGCGATATTTATCGCCGATCACGCTTTCAAGAGCCTCCCGCTATCTCCAGCGGTCCAGCAGCAAATGTACTCGGAGCGCGTCCAGTATTTCGATCAAATGATCGAAAATTTCGACGAACTCATCGAAGAAGATGATGCCCTTAGCTCAACGGCCAAAAAGTCGATGGTGACGCGGCTGGAGAAGATGAAAGAGGAGTGGGAGGCGAAGCTCCGCAATGTAGCCAGTGCCAAACGCCTGGATACCGATATCTTTTTTGATGAGCTCGGGGTGGATGCCCTGTTCTTTGATGAAGCCCACTTCTACAAAAATGCTCTGGGGAGCGCGAAAGCGGCCAAGCTGGGTATTGCAGCCAACAAACCATCCCAACGAGCCGAGGACGCGCTTCAAAAAACGAAGTGGCTGTTTTCAAAAGTGGACTACCGGAACGTGTTTGTCCTGACTGCTACGCCGGTGGTAAATTCCCCGGTGGAGGTGTGGCACATGCTCAACCTCTGCGCCCCGGATCTGCTCGAAAAATACCAGATTGCCAACTTGGACAACTTTATCAATCAGTTTGTCCGCGAGGAAGAAAAGATCGTCAAAAAGACCAACGGCGAATACCGAACCGAGCGCGTAGTAGCCGGATATTACAACCTGCCTGAAATGCGTGCCATCATTGATGAAGTCATGGACATCAAAAGCTATGATCAGCTGGTGGGATTCTACGAGAAATTTCCGGACTACCTCCGGGATAAATCAGGCGAAATTGTAACCGATAACCAAGGCAACCCCCAAGCTTTAAAACCGAAATTCAAGCGCCCCGAAGCCGAAACCAAACAGCAGGTTATCGAGCCCAGTGAAATTCACAAGCTGCTCTTTGACGATATTATTCTCCGGGCCGATAACATTCTGGACTGCATGCGCCAGCGCGGATGCCAGACCAAAGACAATTTCCTGGTCATCACCGGCGACGGAAGTAAAATAGCTACGGATCTTCGCGTCTATGACAGCAGCTTCACAGGCGTAGATGGTAAGTTCCTGAAGCTGGGCGCCTTGGTAGATAACGTTGCCGAAAGTTATGCTACACGCGCAAATCCAACTCCAAGCAGGATACCCGATAGCATTTATGGCGATTATTTTTCCAAAGTAACATCTGACCCTGCTAGGGAAAACCCGAATCCATACCATGGCCAGTCCCGCCACAAACTTATCAAGGAGCTAAAATCCCTTGGATACTTCAAAGAGGTGGCCGGTGAAATCGAGGCCACCGAAGGCGACCTTCACGAAGTCCCCGTTGGGAAGCAGTTCTTGCTGAACAAGATCGAAAAACAGCGGAAAAAACACTCCGACGGGTCGGACTCGATGGAAGAAACCTTCGACCGAGCGGTAATGATTGTCGAAGCCCTGTACAGTAGGCGCGTAAATCCAGCCGCTCCTACCTTCCGCAACCAAATCATCTTCTGCGACTGGATCTCCGTGGAAGGCCAAAAAGGCGGGAGCTACCATCAGCTAATAAAAGAGGAGCTGGCCGAAACCGGGATCCCCAGGGGAGAAATTGCCATCATTAACGGCTCTATTATTGGCACCGGCCCGAAAGGTGACGACTATTTTGTCTCTTCGTCCGACGATAAGGAAGCCCTCAAAAAGCAGGTGCAGGATGATTTCAACCTGGGCAAGTACCGTGTGCTGATCGGAAACCAATCCATCGCCGAAGGGATGAACTTGCAAAAATGGACGACCGACCTGCATCACATGGACGTACCCTATACCCCTTCGCAAATTCAGCAGCGCAACGGCCGCGGGCTCCGGCAAGGAAACCAACACGGAAAAGTGAACATCCACTTTTACCTAATGAAGGATTCCTTCGATCAGTACCGCCTGGAGCTGGTCAGCAAAAAACAAAGCTGGATTGACGAACTGTTCTTTGGAGATGGCCGAGAAACCTCTGCCGACTCCGAGGGAGAGTCCCTGGAATACGAGCAAATGGTGGCCGCTACCAACTCCGACCCACGGGTCAAAGAATTTTTCCAGTCCAAAGCCCAAACCAAGGTGCTGAAAGCCCGCATCGATTCCTTGCTCAGCGAAACCCAACGTCTGGAGTCATCTCTGGCGCAAGCAAGCGGGGATGTAACAAAACGCTCCGAGCGTATGGGATCTGCTATTGCCCGTGAGCAATCCCTTTTGGATTCGGAGCTTCCAGCCTCGGGGGCCGAGGCTTTGGAGCAAGGACTTATCCGCATAGGATGGCTGGATTACAGCGGAGAAATCGGCACCATCGAAAATAACCTCTCCACGGACGGCAAACGCATCCCACGGTTCCGCCACGAACTGACCTTGGAAGTACCGAAAAATAATGCCAACGGGCGGGTACTGTTTAATCTTATCCCTGACCCCAACGCTCCCAGCCGAAGCTTCTACAACAAGATCAAATGGAGCTCCATCAAACAGATGGCCGGTGACCAGCTGAATGAAGAATTTGGTTGGAGCATGGACGAGCCGGTGCAATCGGGCCGAAGCCTGGCGGGTAATAAAGGTAATATCATTGCCGATGAAGCAGATTTTTACGCTCATTACGAGGTAGATATCGAAGCCGAAAAACAGGCTACAAATCCAGACGGGACGGAAGTAACCTTTGATCACATAAAACAAAAGCTGGGCATGTACAAAACCGAGCGCTGGCTGCCCATCATTAAACACAAGCTAGCGGGTCTCTTCTTAGCCCTCGAAAAAGGATGGCAACAGTCCGCTCAGGTCCGTATCGAGCAGATCACCGCCGAGCTGGACCGTTCGAAGAAAACACTGAAGGAACTAGAGATTACCCACGAGCAAACCCGAACCGAGCTTGCCCGGGCCCAAGACAACCTGAAATCCAACCAAGAAACGGTCACCCGCCTGCAAGATGTAGTCAACGAGCTGGTCAAAACCAAATTCACTGACCGCACGGAGCTCTATGAAGAACTCAATCGCATAGCGCCCACCTATGGAATAAAAGGGACTGTTCGCGTGCGTGAAGTTGGTATTTATCGCGACACGCCAGAGCCTGACGATATCCGTCCCAACAGATCAGCACCCGGAAAGAACAGGGCGCTTCCCAAACCGCTCAAAACCTTATACGAGGAACCCTTGGCGTATGCTGGAACCGTGGGCGAACTAGAATTCATCGACACCAAAGGGTTCATGCAGCGCATTCTTTCAGAGAATCAGGATCTGGCGATGATCATCGACGCCGAGGGAACCACGCTGTTCGCCTTCCCGACCACCCGCATGAAATTAATTAAAGGAGCCTTTGACAACGACCAAGCCGAGCAGATGTACCAGGAGTTCCATCATTTTCCAGCCGACGGCTATGACTACGAACTGTTTCCACCTGGTGAAGCTGAGCTGGTTTCCATCGGCCACGCTGAGCGCATCATGTACGGCAGCGACAAGGTGATATACCCCGGCGACAAGAAAGGTGAGAACCACCAGTACTATCACTACTTCGACGGGGGCAAGCGCCCGATCTTCCAATACGGAGATGTGTATATCATAACCAACTTAAATATCGACGGACGAGGAATTCTCAACTAATCCCTTAATACCATTCCCATGACCCAACGAATATTTGCAAAAAATCCAACCCACTTGGATATAATCGAAAACCCAACAACCCCAAAAACTGCAACTATGGCAAAACAACTAACAACCGAAAAAGCTGTCAGCGAATTCAAGCAGCAGCTTATCACTGCCGGATATATTGTGGGCGGCCAGGCAATTGGTGCACAGCTTAACGGGCTGGCCGTTCCCGCTATTCTTGGCGGAAGCTCGCCTACCGTTCAGCAAGCGGCCCGCGTTGGCCTGCCCCTTACGCTCGGCATGGTCTTCACCATGTTTACCAAGAACGCCCACCTTCGCGGCCTGGCCATGGGCCTCGGCGTACAAGGCGTGATGGAGCTGATCAAGTTCGTCATGCCCGACTGGACGCCCTCTCAAGGCCTGATGGAAGGCAGCGAATACCTGTGGGATGACCAGGACATTCCCGCAACAGCCGCGCCTGCGGCCTCGCTTCCCCAGCAAACCGGCCACGTATCCCAAATCGAAAACATCATTGAGGAAACCGTGGAGGTATAACCCCCTCTTTTACTCATAGCTCTCACTGCCCAGAGACTGCTTACGGGAATAAGCTAAATGGCCAACTGGCCCAACTAAAATCTCTTTAACACTACAAGCTATGAGCAACCAAATTACTAAAAAAGCAATTGTACCCGCCAGCGCCCGCATCAAAACCTATTTTGACACTCAGAAGGTGGAACAAAATGGGGCGGTCCTAAACTTTTTCCCGCCCAACTCCACGCGGCAAATCACCCGGAACAACTACGTGGGCAATCCCTTCCCGGGCGAGCTTAAGCGACGAATCCTCGCGCTTTCCTTCGAGGTGACCAAGCAGTTCATCGAGGACGATGAAGCCAACGGCATTGATGCGCGTGGCATTGTCAACTCCCTGAAGGATGCCGGCGTTATTTTGCAGGCTGACAATGACAACAAAGAATTTTTGCGGGTGCCCATCTCCAAGCACTCCAACTTCTCCGGCACAGGTATGCATATGGTAGCGGGTACGGCCAATACCGTAGATGCTCCTGTGGTCTTCAAGCGCATTGCTTCCCTGAAATCCGCTGACGAGTATCGCCTGGCCGATCCGTTCGATCTGGCGGTTAACCAAACCTTATCGCTATCGGTTCACTTTGATGATGCTTCGGTGTTCCCAAGTGATGCGGGCTGGACCACATCCGGCCAAGGCCTGTTGTACCTGCGCGCAAGTATTGTCGTCGCCGAAATGAAGCCCGAAAAATAACCTCCCTAACCGGCAGCGGCCCGTGGCCGTTGCCGGTTATTCAATATTGCTCTAATCCTATAACGTATCAGCGATGAAGATTGTAAAGAATTTTATTCCACCAACCGAGTCCAGCCCCTTCAATCCTGCCAAATCGGTTGATCTTCCGGCGGGAGCAAGTGGGCAAATTATCATGAACGGGATGGGCGGGGAAAGTTTCGGGGTTCGCCGTATTCTCCCTTATGCTCCCAACATGGACAAGGTGCTGGTATCAGCACGACTGAATGAAGACCTGTACCTATTTCGAGACCTACAGCTTGCCGTCGTCCACCGGCTTTTTCAACGCATCGAGGGCCTGCTTGCTCCGTTTATCATTCAGAAAAGCAACAGCCTCGTCTTTGAGCTTACCAATACGCATAACACGCCCCAAACAGTCAATATCCAGCTTGTCGGCTACGATCATTACAGCCTAACCAAACTGATAAACATCTACTCCGAAATTGGCAGTCCGATGCCCCAACCGCGCTTTCTCTACGGGCAAGCCGCATTGGCACCGGGTGCAGTCAATATCGATATGGGCGTAAAAGCCAAAAGCATCGACGTGGAAGCCCGACGCCTGGCAATGACCAGCGACCGGCCGGGCGATATCACCGCCAGCCTGAAAGTCTATAATACGACTATCCGCAACGAGGTTTATTTGGAGCAGATTAACGACGAATTCGGCCAGTTCTATGCTAACGTCCCCTTTATCATTGGCTCTAATATGCCATTTCAGGTGTATGGGTCCAACAGAGGCCCCTCGCAGGCCAACGTAAGTTTCCTCTGTGAAGCATACGCTGTCCAGCAAGCTGATAGCAAACCACTGGAGGTATAACCGATGTGGAACGCCTTAATCGCATCCCTCTGCGAGCTGACCCAAAAACTGGATAGCCTGCTACTTGAACTTCACGGGAATAATATCTCTGTCGGCCAACAGGGAGGCAGGCGAATTGGAACCTCTATTTCTCCGGTATTAAAACAATCCACCAATCCCGTAAAGTTGGTGAACCCAAACCCGATGCGTCTTGGCGTCATCATCCATAATAGTAGCGATGGAGAATTTATGATTGCCCTGGATGAGAACCGTATTGACGGGCGCTATTATACCTTCAAACTCAAGCCCGGCGAAACGCTCCATATGGACGAGCGCCAGTTCAAAGAACTTTACAAAGGCGGCATGATGGGGCTATGGGATGAGGACTCTGGAGCCTTAGATACCTCAAAAGCCCTCGTAACCGAAATCTTCTGGAGCGCCTGACATGAGTGAAATTACCGGCAAAGAGTTCAGCGAAGGGTTTAAAATGCGGGTGGTAAGTGGCATGCTGGTTGATGGGTCTATCCAGGTCTCGTGGGCTACCGGCAAAAAAGCCTCCTCCCAAATGGACTGGGGCTTGGATCCGGAAAATCTGGCTACGACTCCTGAATATCATCGCGAACCAGCGGAGATGGTGCGCTACCATACGCTTTATTTCCCCATCACCTACCTGGATGCCCGACACTATTTTCGAGTTCGATCCAAGACCGCCGGTGGGCAAGTCGGCCAATCCCGCATTTACTCCGTCATTACACCCGACGATGTCCAACAGACTACTCAGTCTCCGACTGGCCAGGTCATCTTAGAGCTGCGACCTATTGACGAGCAAGAAGGGTATCTAGCTTGTACCCCAGTGACGGACATCCGGGCGGACCACCAGCCGGAAGTGACCTCGCAATCCATCACAAGTGGACTATCAACAGACAACAACCTGTCGGAGCTGACGGGAGCCACCAGCAGCAATGCCACCACCAACCCCATTACCATTATCACCTGACCCTATGAATACCATTAGTCAAACCCTCTCCATCGGTACCCCCAAATCAGGGCTGGATCTGTTTTGCAACGTGAGCATCGACGGGCAGCACCTGTTTCGGATGCACTGCGAGTCGTTCGTAGGTAACCTTCTGCGCGATGTCCACGGGATGATGCACGGCGGGAAAACGGATCGGCTGATTAGTCCCGGCGACGATTACGTTCAGGATGGAAAAATTACCTCCCTGCATATTGTCGACGGGGCGCTGGAAATCTATAGCCAGTACTATCTGGAATATATATTCAGCGGTATGCACGGAGTCAATCCTAACGGCGAAAAACCGGTGTGGGTGCATATCTGGGGATGCAGTTCGGTTCCGCAGATCAATGGAACTTGGGAGGTCGAAAGTACCTACGGCGACTATTATATCCGTCTGAAGGACGCGCCAACTAATTTTGACCCAGCGATTTACGTAGCCGACCAGGCGCAAGTCATTGCCAAGCACTATCATCCCATTACGACTACCGAAAGCTACTGCCCACCTTTTCGCGTTATTTTACCCACCATTGGGCAAGGCAGCCGCCCCGTAAGCATATCTGATGTGGGCCTGCACAATCCCATTGACGCGTTGCTAGCTCGGGGAGCGCGCTCGGTTTCCGGCGTGATTACAGACCAACAAAAAAGTGTCTTCACCGTTTCGGCCCCGTTCACTAACGGATCCGGGGGTGACTTGGCTATCACAGAGATGGGACTGATGACCCACATCAACGTCAACCGCCATGAAATCAACACCATTGCCACCCTCTATGCCCGTGACGTACTGCCCGCGGCCCTGAACCTTCCAAATGGTAAAACACTGACGTTGGACTACGAGTGCCGTTTTGAGCTTGAAAACTTCAACCAAGACACGGATCTCAACGGTTCCAACGGTGGGTTTACCGCTGAATTTGTGGGCGCCCTCCGGCGACAAGCGGTCGAAAACACCAATACCAACTGGCGGGACCTGATGTGTATCGGCGGTGGCGGCACTTCGATGACCTCTCTGGAGCGCCGGGCGTCCGAAGTAAATAAAGGATGGCATCTGGGTCTTCGGTTGGGCCAAAGCAACAAATTTGTCTCTATGACAGACGCTGACCTATCTCCCGATGCCACACAAGAGACTCCTTATAACCTCGGAGGTATCACCCATGGCAGCGGAGACGGGCAGCTCATCCATCACGGAATGCTCATTGACGACCAGGTGACGATTGATGAGGTCAATAATGAAGCGCACTTCAACCTGGCGCGCGTGTTTGAAAACAGGGGCACTACCGACATCACCATAAAGGAGGTAGGTATTTACGCCAACCGTGGGGATGACTATGACGAATGGATTCCAAAACTGGTAGCTCGCCGGGCCCTGGCGCCTGCCGACCAATTTACCATCATGGCCGGACAGATGCGCAAGGTCAACTATAAGATCAAAATGGTTGTCTAATGGCCAGCTCACTTTCATTGTCAACCGAACTTACCTACGCGCGGATTCGTGGCCTGATGCCCTATTTCACAGAAGCATCAAAAAGGTATGGCCTGCCCCTGGTATTGCTTTTGGCAGTGGCTTCCCGCGAGAGCCGGATGGGGCTAGCTCTTTCGGCCGATGGCACCGGTGATCACGGTAATGGGATAGGCATCATGCAGATTGACCGGCGATATCATCCCGGATTTACTGAGAATCACAGCCCCTTTGATCACCAGGCTAACATTGATTATGGCGCCGAGTATCTGGCGAAACTTCTTCAAGAGTTTAACGGAAATACCGCCTGGGCCGTAGCAGCCTATAACGCTGGCCCAAACAAAGTGCGTACCGCCACTTATGCGGGACTACCACCGGATGCGGTCACCACCGGACGGGACTACAGCCGTGATGTCCTGCAGCGAAAACAGCTTATCAGCCAGCTGCTAGGCTTCTCCAAAGCCGTTAGCCTGTCGGCGTACCTGCTGCCATTAAGTGTAGTGGCCCTTCTTACCTATAACTATATCAACCCACAGAAATTATGACCACGGATTCCCATTATATCGATACCGACGAGACCTATCCGGAGGGATTAGGACGCCTACCCGCTATCCGACACCAAAGGCTACGCCCCGCTACCCAAATCAGTACACCCCTCAGAACCGTTTCTGGGTCCCGAAGATCCTCTCCGAACCCTAGAGTAACCCCCATTATGAAGAGGCCAGTCCTGGATCCGGTCATTGAACATCGTAGCCCTATTCCGGCCCCTCGGCGTATCACGGTAAAACTGGCCAAAAAACCACCTGTCACTAGGAACGTGAAGACCCGGACCAAACAGAAATCAACCGCAAAAACATCTTCTCAAAAGAAGAAAAGGGCAACGAAATCTAAATCGTCGGTGCAAAGTAGCTCACCAAGTCCCAACGGCGGTTTTTTAGAAGGGGCCATAAATATAGGTGGCATGGAAATTAAGAAAACACACGCCGCAGCTGGTGGGGCAACTATATCCGGCCTGTTGCTCTGGAAACTTCTCTTTTAACTCAATTCAACGATAACCAACTCATTACAACTCCATCATGGAACATACATTACATTACTCCGACCAGCCATGTGGTTGCGGCTGCACAGATCACTCATTAGCGAATGGCTCCGAGTACCTGCAAAGCGACTGCGGATGCCACTCGGGCCTGGGCGAATCCGGCCAAGACGAAACCAACAGTGAGACCCAGAAAGACCTCATCAAGGAAGCCAAAAAGTACATTAACAGCGAAATACCAACGCCTGTAAAAGTAGTTGCCGGTTTAGGTATCGTTGGCCTGTTGCTTGTAGCCACAAGAGGTAAAAAATAATGAATACTCAAGATTATAACGCGCTGCTGGATAGCTACGGCAACCACTTCTCTATCGGAGAGCTCGAAATCCAAGGTCCTGGAACGATCAAACACATGGACATCGGATTTCTGCGTTCGTTTTTAGCTTGGCGCCGATGGCACGGCCTACCGACCCTTATCAGCTCCGCCTGGCGAAAAGGGGACCAAAAATCCCACGGCCACGGGTTTGCTTTTGATGTGTTGCTTTTTGACCAGTGGCTTTCCAGTCAAGTTTTAGAACTACAACATTGGTTACTTGCAACCACTTGGGGATTTAACGGCGTAGGCTTGTACTTTGATTGGAGCTACACCAACAAAGCAGGTAACAAAGTACCGGCTATCGGTTTGCACGTGGACGGATGGGCAGGGAACGGCCATTCCCAGCGTCCGCTGCGTTGGCTGCGAATTGACGGTCAGTACTATTACCAATCACTTGCCAGTGGACACTTTTATTGTAAAACAAACAAGCAATCCATAACGCTGGACGAGACGATAAGGAGGTACGGGCCATGAATAATCCACAAACCAATGGCTTTTTTCAAAAGTATAAGGAGCTGATCGTCACTACGATCATCTGCCTGTTTCTGACCGGCATCTACGATTCGATCAATAATCAAACTGCTGAGATCAAAAAGTGGTACCAGCTGATGATTGGCATCAATGAGAAAGTGAAAGTGCAGGCTGACAATCTCCACAGATTGGAAAAAAGCTTAGAAACGCATGTCCAGCATGCGGATGAACGTTTCAAAGATCATAATGATCGAATTCGCTCTATTGAATTCAAAACCATTCCCAGCCAACTCCACCGGTATAAATCTAAAATTAAGGAGGACACCTCCAATGCTGAAGATACTAAAACCAATTATTAAGGCTGTTCCCACCCTAATCAGTCTTTTCAAAAGCAAAACCCCTGAAAAGGGAAAGGGAATCGTAAAAAGTGGCATAGCCAGCCTCACTATTTCTGGACTCCTGTCAACCGGCAGGTTATCTGCATCTGGAATTGATACAACCCTTTTGCTCATCCTCTCCATCCTAGAGATCATAGGATATCTCTATGGTATGATTGCCATTTCATCGGGGGCCTCACAGACCAATCCTGTAGATGATCTACTCCAAGGGAAAGGGGACGGGTTATCCGACCAACAGGCTAAGAATTTAGGTCGAAATTGGCTGAAGCAAATGCAGAAGAATCAGGAATACAGGATTCCCGGAAACTCCTTGTTTGATGAGGATTACTCCGATCTCAAAATTCAAGCCGTAGATATTTCCCAATACAAACCCCATAAATCAAAGAAAAAACGATGACTACATTTCTATCCTTCATTTTCACAACCCTATTAGTTTTCTTAAGCACTGATTGGCTTTCAGGCCTGATGGCTCCAAATAACTTGGCCGAAATTGGCGTGGTTATCTTGGGGATGATAGCCTTGTCGGCCTCGGTTCAAATCCGAATCCTATATGAAAAAGCCCAAGAAATTCTTCGCTTGTACGTCCAGTATACGAATCCCAACAGCGAAGAGGGCAAGAAACTTTCTCCTCAAGAAAAGGAGCGACTATTGGATCTTTTTCTACATGAGCTGCGGACTGTAATTGATCAGTACGGCGGGAGAATGCTGATTCGTATTGGTGGATTTATCAAATCACTACTTACAAGACTCTTTTAAAGATATCTTGATATAACAAACGGAAAAGTAGATATTTTGCAGCGCCCACCTTAGGGCGTCTCTCTTGATGAATAGTCAGGGCCTCACAACTGATACTTGTGAGGCCTTATATATTTACAGTTCTTGCATTTAAATGAAGCCTACTATAATTCATATTTTTTTAACAAGAGAAGACTTATTTGATAGCCATATCTCATAATATCAAAACCTTGAAACTGGACTAAAAGAGATTAACCTAATTTTTTAAAAATCACTTAGAATGAAACCCATTCCCAGCTTTCATATTTGTTGTTACAAATGATGTAACATGAATCTTAAAAATCAGTGTTTCTGATTTATATAACGTAATATCGTCATGTCTTCGGAACAGGCCAGTCAGACAATCCAGTGGCAATACTTGCAATAGGGGGTGCTTAGAATAGGATTACGGTAGTTATTTTGTTCTTTGGCTTTTACTCAGTCAGACTCACTTGCAGAAGTTGTACAACTGACCTTGACACATTACTGTAAGCGCCCGTAGCTCAATTGGATAGAGCGTCAGATTTCGGATCTGAAAGTTGTGGGTTCGAGTCCTACCGGGCGTACTTCATAGCAGTGCCTGCCTACAATGGGCAGGCACTGCTTATTTTATGACTACTCTTTTCGAACAAATTTTTTTCGGAAAATCGCCACTCGTGCTATGCTGATGTAACGTATGATGGTACATGAAATGGCACCAAGGAATGTTTGTCTTTAAACGACTATTCCACAGATAGACTGGCTACGACCTAGATCTTAAGGATTCGGCAGATCAGAAAGATTAATACGATCATAAGCCCCACTTTTGGCATCTTCTGGATGTGGCTCTAAGCCGATAATCGTTATTTGTTTCCGATTAGGACCATAGACCCAAAACAGGCGGTAGGCATGCTTCCCCTGCCCGAGATATGATTGAAAGACCTTCTGACCATACCTTCGAGTTAAATCATCGATTTCGTGCGTCTGTAGTCCCCGGTGCCTAGGATCAGCGGCTAAAAACTGAATGGCTTTACCAAATTTTTTAAATAATTCTTTCTCATCCCCGCTTAACTGGTTTTTCTTTTTACGGGTCTTTAAATCGTCCCAAAACTCCTTCATTTCCGGGACGCCCATCAAGATTTCAAACATATGGTGCGATTACTCCTCAAGCAGCCTTTCGAGTTCTTCCATGTCCACCGGCTCTGATACCTTACCTTCCTCAAGGTTCTTCATCGCCTTGTCCATCATCTCTAACGTACGCTTGGAAACCTCATCAGGGTGGATCAACTCTCGGGGACTTAGTTTAACAGATCCATCTTCAAATTCCGTGACATGGTAGTACTCTGTACGGGCTCCTCGTATAGTTAATCGTTTTTTAGAGTCGAGTTTGGCATCGTACTCCTTTTTCTTTTCTGTAGCATTCATAACTAACTGTCTATTTTTTCTTCCATTGCATTCCAGGGGATAAATACATCCCATGGTGGGATTTCCCACAATATACGTCATGTAACTCTTTTAATACAAGTTTTATTGCTCATCATGGTAGTCTTATCGACATAACAGGAAAATTATAAGCTTGTGTCAAGCGATCTACTACATATATCACCTTATAATAATGGATTTATGTAGTCAGATTAATACTAATATGGCTATACGTTGAACCATTTTACTCAAGAGCCTAAATTAGCATTGATTGACATAAGTATATATTATGCTACCTAGGTTTTAAATTTTATAATGAATGAAGCTCCCTCTAAAGATTACATTGAAAAGACAAATTTGGTGTAAATAAAACACATTGAGGTATCGGTAGAGTGATAGACCGTTTAAAATCTTTTATGAGCTATAAACTAAGTCAGGGGTAAGTTTGAGTATACAGCCTCTTATCAAACATTTGACTAACTATTTTCCTTTCGAGAATGAAGAGACAAAGTTAGTGGAAGAACGAACAACAAAGCGTAGGATAAAGCGCAGGCAAATGATCCTGCAGGAAGGCTTTCCCTGCAAGCATTTTTCCTTTGTTGTGAAAGGTTGTTTTCGTATGTATGCGATTAATGAAAATGGGACAGAACATAATCTACAGTTTGCTGCAGAAAATGAATGGATAGCCGATGTAGATAGCTTTTATTCTGATAAACCGAGCAAACTATTTATTGAAGCAATCGAGCCTTCAACCATCATCCAAATAGAAAAACAGGATCTTTATTTTCTATTTCGGTCAATTCCAAAGCTTAATCGAGTTTTCAAAATAACTATTGAGAATAAGTTTGTTGAGCTGCAAAACCGCGTGTTAAATAACATTAGCTCTAACGCACAGCAGCGATATGTCAATTTTATAGAACAGTATCCCAATCTTGCCTCCCGACTGCCGAATACCCAAATCGCCTCCTATTTGGGGATCACACCGGAGTTTTTGAGCAAAATTCGCAGTGAGTTGGCCGAACAGTAACTTGCGATTCTTAAACTATCTTAAGGGTATTTCTTAAGATAGTTTATTTGTATAGCTCAGTATCTGTGGTACCATTATTGCACCTTGATTTTAGTATACAAGGCAAATTTGCATGTCAAGGGTAGTCAAACAGATAATTTTTCCCACAGTCAGTTATGAAACAAATAATACTCACCTTTCTGAGTTTTTTGTGTATCACTGTTACGAATACATACGCTCAATCAATTGGGTTTAATGAAGATAGTGTAGAAGCGGTAAATGTATTTTCATCCATTGAAAATATACTGGGCAAAAAAGCGATAAAAGTCATAAAAAACTCTGCCATCAAGAAGTATGATGAACCAACCTTTGTAAAGGTAAACGATGTGGATTTTCAAGACGGCACCATCCAGGTCAAGGTACTAAGCAGGCTTACGGATGATGCTCCTGATTTTGCCCGTGGTTTTATTGGAATAGCGTTTCGAATTAATCAGGACAATTCAGAATTCGAAAGCATCTACTTGCGCCCGACCAATGCACGATCAGACGATCAATTACGACGAAATCATTCCATTCAATATTTCTCCTATCCAGACTACAAATTTGACCGTCTGAGAGATGAAGACCCCGGAAAATATGAGTCGTATGCCGACATGGAGTTGAATAAATGGATTCAAATGAAAGTTGTCGTAAAAGGAGAAAAGGCAGAGCTCTATTTAAATGATAAAGATCAACCCTCACTGGTTGTGGATGATTTAAAACACGGAAATAATGCCTCCGGTGCTATTGGCTTGTGGGTTGATGTAGGGACTGAAGGATACTTTACCGATCTGGAGGTTAAATCCAATTAACTCTAATACAGCACATTGTAAATGAAACTATCACTAGTAATAAACAAGGAGTAACTTATGTCAAAGAAGATCGCAATTATCGGAAACGGAAACGTTGGAAGTGCCCTGCAGAAGGGGGCAGAAAAGGCAGAATACGAGGTTCGCACCGCAGGATCTGACCCAAAGGATGTCCGTGCCGCAGGCGCCTGGGGCGACATCATTATCCTCGCCATCCCGGCATCGGCTCGCAAGGACGCCATCAAGAACCTCGGTGACATCAAGGGCAAGATACTTGTCGACCCAACGAACCTGCTCAACGAGGACTGGAGCTATGCGGGCGATCTCAAGAAAAGCGGCGCCGAGCAGGTCCAAGAGTGGACACCAAACACACATGTCGTGAAGGCGTTTAACACGGTATTCGCGCAGAATATGACCACCGGGAAAGTCAAAGGCGAAGCCTTGAGCCTTCTCGTAGCCGGAGATGACGCGGATGCGAAGACAAAGATAATGGAGCTCGGCAAAGCGATCGGCTTCGAGTCTGTAGACGTTGGCGCACTCTCGAATGCGCGCTACCTTGAGGCGCTTGGTTTCCTCAACATCCAACTGGGGTATGGTCCCACCAATTACGGTACGGACCTCGGATTCAAGATCATCGGACTCAAAAAGAAAGGAGGTACGTTATGAGCTCGACTATCACTGCTGCTGTCGCTCGAAAAACTAAGGCCCCACTCACCATTGAGAAGCTACATCTTGATGAAATCTGCCCCAACGAGGTACGTGTTCGCATGGTGGCTGTAGGCGTCTGCCACACGGACGCCATTGTGCGAGACGGTGTCTATCCTACGCCATTGCCCGCCGTGCTCGGCCACGAGGGAGCCGGTGTCGTCGTGAAGGTCGGCTCTGCTGTGAAGACGGTGAAGCCTGGTGACCACGTCATTATGTCCGCGGCTTACTGCACCCACTGCAAACAATGCCGCACCGGGAATGTTGCGTACTGCGAGAACCTCTTAGCCGAAGATTTTGGGGGGCGACGCACCAGTGACGGCACCACCTCACTCAAGACCCCGGAAGGCGAGGAGGTTTCCTCGCACTTTTTTGGCCAGTCTTCTTTCGCGACGCATGCAAATGTCGTTGAGAGTGCTCTCATTCCTGTGCCGGCGGACGTGCCACTTGAAAAGGTTGCGTTTTTCGGGTGTGGCATGCAAACCGGGGCAGGCTCGATACTTAATGAACTACGCCCGCGGGCAGGTTCGTCCGTAGCGGTATCGGGGATAGGTGCCGTAGGGCTCGCAGCCGTTATGGCTGCACGCGCTGCCGGGGCTACGACAATCGTCGCGATCGACCTAAATGACTCTCGCCTGGAACTCGCCAAAGAAGTTGGAGCCACGCATACGATCAACGCGAGTTCGGCCGATACCCTCAAGGAGTTGCTGCGTATTACGGAAGAGAAAGGGGTCAACTACATACTGGATACGACTGCCATTCCACAGGTCTTGAAGAATCTTGCGAAAGCGTTAAGCATCCGTGGCACACTAGCACTCGTTGGCGCTGCTAGTCCGGGCACTGAGGCGCCGTTTGAGATCGGCGAATCGCTCGTTCGAGGCTGGACATTCAAAACCATCGTTCAGGGCAGCTCGGTTCCGCAGGATTTTATTCCTCGTCTCGTCAGCCTCTGGCAGCAGGGGCGATTCCCCGCCGATAAGCTGACAAAGACTTACAAGCTTGATGAGATCAACAAGGCGTTTGAGGACTCGGCATCTGGTGTGACCGTAAAACCGGTGATCGTCTTCTGAAGATGAAGTGCCGGGCCCGCTTGGTCAACAGCACCTTGGCACCGTCCCGCTATCGCTAACAGAACCGTGTAAGATGAGGCTGAACAGGACTCTGCACAGGATGGTCGCCCTGGCGTCCGCAAGTGCGCCAGGGTGTTATCTTGCTCATCGAAATCGCTAAATAACTAAATATTTATTGAATGAGTTTAAAGAACTGGTCCATTCTTGGTTCTCTGTTAAGAAGTTCACGATTTATGAATAAAACTGGATATAAGAACCCAAAAACATTTCAAATCCTTGGCATCCGATAATAGATATGAAAACATTTAAAGAAATTTCAACGCAGGCGCTTTTTGAGACAAATCGACAATCGGATGATTCAATCATCATTGATTCACGGCCCATTGCTGCTTATAACGGGTGGCCTCTCCAGGGAGAGCAGCGAGGCGGACATATTCCTGGCGCGAAAAGTATCCCTTTACAGTGGACGCATTATATGGACTGGATTGAAGTACTTGAAGAGAAGAATATTACGAAAGAACGGCCTCTGATCATCTATGGATATAATCGAGAAGACAGCATCCATATGGCGGAAAAACTGGTTGATCTGGGGTTCCACGATCTTGCAATCTATTCCCATTTTGTGGAAGAGTGGTCAGCCAATCCAAATCTACCCTTGCATAAGCTTCCAAAATTCAAACATCTTGTGTATCCCGAATGGGTAAATAAACTCATCCATAATGGGCAGCCTCCTCTTTATGAAAATGAAGATTATGTTATCTGCCATTCCCATTATGATTATATAGAAGATTATCACAATGGCCATATTCCGGGTGCTATTCCGGTGGATACCAACAGTTTGGAATCGACGGAAACTTGGAATCGGCGCCCAGCGGAAGAGCTACGTAAAACGCTCCAGGATCTGGGCATTCGTTATGATACAACCGTAGTTATTTACGGACGGTTTTCATCACCGGTATTTGATGGCAATCCTTTCCCCGGAAAAAGTGCAGGGCATCTTGGTGCTCTCCGATCTGCAGCCATTATGCTTTACGCCGGGGTAAAAGATATCAGGATTTTGAATGGGGGCCTTACTAGTTGGAAAACGGAAGGCTATGAGCTTTCAAATACTCCTAGTGAGCCTACTCCGGTTCATGATTTTGGAATCGATATTCCGGCCCATCCTGAATACATGATCGACACCCCATCGGCAAAACAACTATTGACTTCAGACAAAGGAGAACTCGTTAGCATTCGAAGCTGGGAAGAGTTTATCGGCAACCGCAGCGGCTACCACTATATCGACCAGAAAGGACGAATTCCGGGTGCCATATTCGGAAATTGTGGAAGTGACGCCTATCATATGGAAAATTACCGCAACTTTGACCACACCATGAGGGAGTACCAGGAAATTGAGACGACGTGGAAAGAAGTCGGCATCACACCCGACAAACAGCTTGCCTTTTATTGTGGTACCGGATGGCGGGGAAGCGAGGCTTTTTGGAATGCGTGGCTAATGGGGTGGCCCAATATCTCGGTATACGATGGAGGCTGGTTTGAATGGTGTGCGGATCCTGACAATCCTGTTGAAACTGGGATTCCAGAGTCAGCGCAAGATATTCGTTCGGTTAATACTAACTATCAAATAAACATTTAAGACAATGGATAGAAGAAAAAGCATTAAAACCATGTTCGCTACCATGGCTGGATCGACGCTGCTGGCGCCCGGAAAATTGCTAGGAATAAATCATGCATCCCATGGCACCATACCCGAGGATGGCGAGTTGTATATCGATCCGGAATTTGGGAAGAATTCAAATAATGGAACGAAAGAAAATCCAATTAAAACACTGTATGAAGCTGCCGGAAGGGTCAACAAAGCCAATGGCAGAGGGGCCATTACCATCTTTCTGAAAGAGGGAATTTACGGATTGGATGATACGGTCACATTCCACCCGGTAAACTGGCATTTTACAGCAGAAGAAAGATTAACCATTCGCTCGGAAATACTTCCGGATGACCCGGAGTGGAATCCTGGTAAGATGCCCGTCATCATATCAACCATGCCGCTGGACTTTAAGCCGGGTGGCAATGTTGATGATATCGGCGGGACCTCTTATGGCATGCAGATGGAAATGAACCATGTGACCATTCAGGGATTACGGGTTCTGGGGACTCCCGTTCATGAAGAGCCGGAAGAAGGGATGGTCCGAAGAAATTACCCGATCGTTCGGGAAGGAAGAGATCTGGATGATCTGAGGGTTACCCAATGTTTATTCCTGGGGGATAGACATGCCATACCAAATCACCTTCCGATACTGGCAAGCGGGCAGGGAGTGGTTGTAGATCACTGCGTGTTCTATAACTGTAAGGATTCCGTGGTATTCTGGTTTTCAGAAGAACCTGCCCAGCGATGTGAATTGCATCACAACTTGATGATTGGCAACTATGGGGCAGCAGTGTGGTCGTGGTCTGTAGCGGATGATTTCAAATATTATAATAATGTAGTTGCCAATACGAATATTTTTTGGATTTTAGGAAGGGATGAGAGTAAAACGCATTCACTTTCAAACTCGCTTGTTCTTGGATACAATCAATTTGTGAATAAAGGAGGCGGCGCATCTGGTTTTGGTGAACCGGCCGACCCGGAACGATTAAAACTAAGCGATGATGTAGTTGTTGAAAAAGGTGGTACTATTCAAATCGAGGAAGGGCAAACCCAGCGAAATTACCTGCATATTAAACCAGGTACGCAGGGTGCAGATCTTGGTGCCGGATTATTTACCCAGTAAAAAATCCCACTATTGATTCTCTATAATTAACAAAAAACATGCAATGAAAGCAGCTTGGTACGAACGCCAAGGTCCCGCCGACAAGGTGCTGGTCGTCGGAGAACAACCTGATCCGAATCCTAAAGCAGGTGAAGTGCGCATTAAGATTCGTTATTCCGGGATCAATCCGGGCGATATCAAAAAACGCCAGGATGCTTTTGGCATGGGTATGCCGTATCCTCGCGTGATTCCCCACAGTGACGGTGCAGGTATTATAGACCGCGTCGGAGAGAACGTTTCCGAATCGCGCGTTGGAGAGCGGGTCTGGTGTTATGGCGCGCAAAGCTACCGTCCGTTTGGCACAGCTGCGGAGTATGTCGTTGTTCCATCGGATCATGCCGTATCCTTGCCTGAGCATGTTTCATTTGAACAGGGAGCCTGCCTGGGTATCCCGGGAATTACCGCTCATCGTGCGGTGCATGTCGCAGGTGATGTTCAGGGGAAAACCGTACTTATGCAAGGTGGCGGGGGAGCAGTCGGACAATGTGCTGTGGCTCTTACCAAGTTAGCGGGTGGAAAAGTAATTGCAACGGTCCGTTCAAAATATGATGAATCGATTACCAAAAAGGCTGGGGCCCAAGAGGTGATTCGAACCGACAACTTATCTCAGGATACAATAATCGAATCAATACAGGGTGCAGCACCAGGAGATATTCATCATATCATAGAAGTCGCTTTTGATGCTAATATTGAAATCGACAAAGAGTTGATTGCCACAGGTGGATCGATTTCCGCCTATGCAACCGGTAATCCCGAACCGTCCATCCCATTCTGGCCGCTGCTTTTCAAGAATGTGCGTTTGTTTTTTCTTGGGAGTGATGATTTTCCCAAAGAATCAAAACAAACCGCTGTAAAGGAGATCAACAAGCTGTTGAACACCGGATGGTCAGGATTTGAAATCGGAGAGATATTTAAACTGGAATCTATAGCGGACGCGCACAAAGCGATTGAAATCGGATCTATTAACGGACGGGTGATCTTACAAGTTTAGGCAGTGGTTCGTTGGTGATGTTATGACAAATGAACATTCTGGCAATTTAATGCCTGAGGATTATGCACTTAAAGCCGGCATGGTGCATCAGCTCGCGAAGAAATAGAACGGCAGCAGCAAATTCACGGTTTTCCGGTACACCGAGCCTGGAAGCAGGAGTGCCATAGGCCACATCAGCCAGTCGGTTAAAAATTTCTTCGACGGTGGCAATATCAAGTTGGAGGTTGTCATCAGTATTACATCCGGCGACTTTGGCGATACTCCAAAACGTTTCTTCTGATGTCACCAAACAGCGGCGTTTGGGCAAGTCCCTGATAATGGGCATCAGCTGATCTTCGATATCCGCTATAGCAGCTTCCAGCTCAATAGCCTCAGCCGGTTCGTGTTTCAGGTTATCAAGAATGGTTTGGATATTACCTGCCTCAATAGCAGTTGTGGCACCCTTTTCACCGCTCTCAACTATTTCCAAAATAAACTGCTTGCCCTTCACTTGGATATTAGTAATCGGTCCATCCTCAGGCAATTTTTTAAAAAACGGCTTTTGTTCATTGTTTTTGCTCATATAAACCAGCTTTTCGAATACATTTGGTCTTGAAAAAAGTACAGCTGCTTTAAAAACAGCCGTATTTTAAACTATCGTTACTGTGCAAGATATCCGCCGTCAACAGGGTAATAACTGCCGGTAACAAAGGATGATTTGTCAGATGCCAGCCATAAGATTAGTTCGGCGACTTCTTCAGGTTCGCCAAGGCGTCCCACAGGATGCATCCCTTTCAGTGTGTCAATAGTCTCATCGTCTAAAGAATTTTGAACAAGAGGTGTATTTATATATCCAGGCCCCACCGAATTAATTCTGATATTTTCCTGCGCATATTCAAGCGCGGCAGCTTTGGTAAGTCCAACCACTCCGTGCTTGGCGGCTACATAGGCCGGTGATTGACGAGTTCCTGCTTGGCCTAAAATTGAAGCAATATTGACAATGCTTCCACCACCCGCTTTTTGGATGGCATCTATTTGATACTTCATACCATAGAATACGCCATTCAGGTTCAGGTTGATGACCTTTTGCCAGTCATTCACAGAATAATCAGCCGTGAGGCTTAGTGGTCCGCCGATACCGGCGTTATTTACTGCGATATGAAGTTTGCCATAAGCATCAAGTGTTTGCTTGACAAGATTTTCATTGTCTTCGGCCTTGGAAGCATCGGCTTTGATGAAGGATGCCTCTCCGCCGCTCATTTTGATCTCATCGACAACTTTTTGTCCCTTTTTCTTATCGATGTCAGAAACCACTGTTCGTGCACCTTCTTCCGCAAGCAATAGGGCAGTTGCTTTTCCTATTCCCGAGGCTGCGCCGGTTACAATGGCGACTTTGTTTTCTAACTGTTTCATAAAATTCACCGTTATATTTGTTATGGTTTAAATATTCTATTACTAATCTATCATATGACTCTTCCACTTTCATTGATCATTGGTAAGAAAAGTCCTTGATAAATCTCAATAAAAAAGCCTGTGAAGTTGTCACAGGCTTTACCGATCAAAGCATGAGTTTTTTAATTTGCATATAACCCATTTCGACTATACAATGCAGTTTCATTCAGTACAAAAAAGACAAGGTCTGAATCTTCATTACTGTTTAGAGTCAATCGTTCATCTTTTATGATGATGGAATCTCCTTCCTTTACGGTTTTACCATTATTTTTAATCGTTACGCCTCCGCTAAACAGATACAACAGGCCAGTCAACCCGTCATTATTTGGGGTTTTCAATGAAGTTCCTTTTTCAAGTCTGACGTCATAAAACAGCACCTCACTTCTGAATAGCATCGGGGCTTCCGAACGGTCATGGCCGGCAAGCAGCCGCCATTGGTTTTGGCTGTAGACTTCGTCGGGTTTATAAAACTGGACCTTCGGCTGTAAGTTATCCGCTTTTGGACGGATAAAAATTTGCAGCATTTCCACGGTTTCATCACCTTCACGAACCCCTTCTTCATGATGAATACCGCTTCCGGCATTCATCAACATTAGATGCTTGTTGTGAATGGGTATGTCATTACCATCGCTGTCTTTGTGATACATGGCACCTTTGCGTAGGTAGGAAAGGATCTCTTCGTTCTGATGCAGGTGCATCGGCACCAGCGCCCCGCCTTCGAGCGTGGCATGTTCCAGTCGTCCAATTTGGGCAATACCATGATCAGTGGAGTCAACCATGGTTCGTCCCAGTGGTAAAAACCGGGAAGTAAAAGGTCCCCGGCCTACCTTGTGTCGTTTGTCGGCTCTGGCAATGTGTATCATAGCGCCCTCTGTTAAGAAGTTGAACCTGTCAGCTGCGAAACAAAAGCAGACTCGATCTCTTCATCCAGCTTTTGGAGCGTTCCGTAAGAGATCGCTAATATTCCCAACATTACTAAAGGGGTAAGAACAGCAGATATGGGGTCACCCGCTGCCCCGTGAGCGATACTACCGGAAATCATATTAATAGTAAATCCGGCATAGACCCACTCTTTAAGGCGCCCGGAGAAAGGAGCAAGCAACAGCAGTACGCCGATTATTTTGGCTATGCCCAGCTCTATCCGGAAGTAATCCGGGAATCCCAGATGTTCGAACGTTTGGGCCATGTCAGGACTGGTAAAATACATCGTTGCACTGAATAGCATCATGGCACTGAAGATTCCGGTCGCAATCCAGTATGTTATTTTCAATTTCTTCATTGTTGATTATATCTGTTTAGTTACGTGTTAGTTGTTAAAAATTCAGTTTGAAAAGTGCGTGTTAGCTCAACTCTTTGAGCAAGTCCTGCAAGTCAAGAGGCTGGGTTACCATTTTTACCGAGCCGTCCTCTGTGTACTCCCACTCGTCGCGGGGACGGTCGCGGTACAGCTCCACGCCATTGCCATCGGGATCTCTTAAATAGATGGCCTCCGAGACACCGTGATCGCTGGCCCCGTCAATGGGATAGTCCTCATCAATGAGGCGCTGGAGAATTTCAGCCAGATCTTTACGCGCGGGATATAGAAAAGCGGTGTGGTAGAGTCCGGCGCTATTGCGTGGCGCAGGCGAACCTCCTTTACTGTGCCATGTATTGAGCCCAATGTGATGGTGATATCCTCCGGCCGAAAGAAAGGCTGCGTTCTCACCATACATGGTTGTTAGCTCAAAACCCAGCAAGTTGCGGTAAAATTCAAGAGCCCGATCCAAGTCAGACACTTTCAAATGCACGTGTCCAATGTGGGTCTGCGACGGTGCGGTGTAGTTGGTTTCCATAGTAATCAGTTATTCGTTTTAAGATTTCTTTATTGGAGATCTACAAGACCCCGAAACGATATCGGGGGCCTCATACATCGCCATGAAAGAGATATTAATTAGCTTGTGTAAACTCTCCGTCGGCTTTGATACGAACCTCATTGCTGATCATGGGCGGCGGGAAATCGCCTCCTAGGTCAAACTCCGAGCGGTCGATGGTACCGGTGATTTGAATTCCAGCCTTAAGGTTGCCCTGGGTCATTTCATTTTGAATATTCCCGCGATACAACATGGTTACCGTCACAGATTTTGTTATCCCATGCAGAGTCAGATCTCCAGTCAGCTCGTATTTGTCATCGCTCACTTCTTTGATATCCGTACTTTTGAAGGTCATCGTCGGATACTTTTCCACGTTAAAGAAATCGGGACTTTTCAGGTGATCGTTACGCTTTTCGACGCGTGTATCGATAGAGGCCGTCTGTACGATGAGCTCTAGCTGCGCGTCACTAAAATCTTCCTCAGAGGCTTCAATCGTGACGTCATATTCACCGAAGTATCCGGGAACATCCGCAATGCCCAAGTGGGTGACCGTAAAGCCTAGCTTTGAGTGCGCGGGATCTTCCACCCAGCTGTCCTGGGCAAAAACACTGACAGGAAGAATTAAGAGTGATAGAATAAAGGTTAACTTTTTCATAGTGGTAACTTATTTGTGTGTTTAGGTATGATTATTTGTATGCAATGGTTGTTAAAATTATTGTTGGCCAAATTGCTTTATAAAAGTATCGAGTCCGGTAGGTCGACGTCCGAGCAGCTTCTCCATATCATCAAAAGTGAAATCAAGGGCTCTATTGACGAAGGTTTGGGCCGTCATCACGCTCATGGCAATCTGTTCTTCCGGCAATCCTATTTCTTTTAGGATATTCTCGAATTCAGAAACGGATATATCCGTATAAGTAATTTCCCGGCCGGACGCTTCACTCAGCATATCGGCAATTTCATCAAGGGTATAGGCCTTACCCGACGTGATTTCATAGATGCTGTTGGTATGTTTCTCGGGATCCGCCAGGCCGTTTGCCAATGCTTCGGCCATCTCTGAACGCAGCGCCAAATTGATGGGGTTGCCATCCGATGGGAAAGCCCACTGACCGGTTTCAAGGGCATTGCCCAGAAACAGGGGTAGAAATTCCATATAAAATGTGTGCCGGAAAATCGTATAAGGGATGCCGGACTCTTTTATGAGTTTTTCGGTTTGGGCATGGTCCGGCGAAAGCGGGCTCAACTCTTTTTCTGCTTTTACAATACTGGTATAAAATATCTGTCCTACGCCGGCTTCTTTTGCCGCCTTAATAACGTTGCTGTGCTGCTGGGCTCGTCCTTTCAGCGTGCTGGAGGAAATCAGAAGCAAGGTTTCAATTCCCTGAAGAGCTTCTTCTATAGATGAATAATCGGTATAGTCACCGATCCTTATTTCTACGCCTTTTTCCTTTAGTTCAGCGCCTTTTTCTTCGCTTCTGACGAGTCCGGCTATATCGGCGTCGAGACTCTTATCCAACAAATTATCAATCGTTCGCGACCCTAGTTCTCCGTTTGCTCCTGTTATAAGTATCATAGTGTTCATCGGTTTGTTGTTAATTTTAAAGTGTAATTTAGTTGCGTAGTATCTTCCAGCCAGCTAACCATTCGTCATTGTTTCTGATCGTAAGCTGCATAAGTAGGAGCTGCATCCGTTCGAGTGTGCCACTTACTGACAGGTCACCCGCTATAATCGGGTTGAATCCCGCTGTTTCCACAAGTTCGGTGACTGCCTCTAACGCATTCTCGTCATCGCCTGCGATAAAGGCATCTGCCTGCTTTCCGTCGATAAGCGGCTGCCCAAAGTCGGCGGCGAAAGTGGTGTTGAAAGCTTTAACAACCTTGGAATGAGGCAACCATTGCTGCAACTCTTCCGCCGCACTGGTATCGGGTGCCGTTGTCAGCTTACTGAAATCTCCATCTACGGGATTAGCTATGCTGATCACAATTTTTTGGGTAGCTACATCGCGTATTTTGTCAGCGATTTCTTTTTCGGCCTTATGGGGAACCGCAAGAATAATAATATCAGCTTCCCAACTGGATTCATGAGGACAGTTCATGGATTCCAAATCCGCCTCTGGTTGGACCTGTTGAATTTCTTCTGTTAATGTCCCCAACTGTTCAGGGGCTCTGTCAAAAAGAAGAAGACGGTAGTTGTCTCCTGCAATACTTTTGGCAATGGCCGAGCCCATATTCCCACCGGCTCCGATAATAGCGATTGTTTGTTTTGTAATAGGCATAACGGTTGTTCTTTTGTAGTTTAAATTTGTTACAACAAACATAACCTATCGGTGCCCCCTTGCCATTGATATGTATTAGGAAAAACCCTTGATATATATCAAGGACATGGTCTTTAGTTTAACGCTGTTAATTGCTCCCTACTTTGCATACTATATGATGAATAAAGCTCACGATGCTAACAATACACTTTGAACCACTATGGACATCCAATACAAGGCGGGAGATAGTAAAGGATCATTTTTTATTGAGGAGAACGGTGAAGTACAAGCTGAAATCACCTATTCAAAAGCTGGGGACACTAAAATAATCATTGATCACACCGAGGTTTCCGATGAGTTGCGCGGTGAAAACATTGGAAAGAGGTTGGTTGAGCACACAGTGAACTATGCCCGTGAAAACAACTTGAACGTGATTCCCCTATGCCCGTTTGCCAAGTCGATTATTGAAAGAGACAAGTCGCTACAGGATGTGTTGAATTAACCACTAAAATTTCCTCGAACACGGCTTAGGGTCTCAGGACTCATCCCTAGATAGGAAGCCACCAAATTTAGCGGGACCCGATTCATGAACTCGGGATTATGTTTGATGAGACGTGCATATTTTTCCTCGGCCGTAAGCCCCAGCGCATTTTCGACGCGTTGCTGCAGTGCTACATAGGCATTTTGCACAATGATACGATGGTAGCGTTCATAGCCTGGAATCTCTTCCAGCAGCTTTTCGTGATTTTGCCGGTCAAGCATCAACAGTTCACTGTCTTCCAGCACTTCAATATTAAATGTGGATGGGTGTTTAGTGAAAAAACTTTGCAGATCCGCAATCCACCAGCCGTCAAATGCAAAACGAAGAACATGCTGATTGCCCTTCGAATCCACAGAGTAGGAACAAAGAGCTCCTTTCTCAACAAATGCTAGTTCGCGACAAATATCACCCTCCTGGAGCAAGAATTGTCGTTTAAGCATTCGCTTTGGACGGAAATTGTTTTTGCACAATTCCCACTCCTCATTAGATAGTGAGACATGCTCCTGTAAACTTTCTTTAAGTTTCTGATACATTCGTTATAGGCTTTGGGATTGGCATCTTGTTAATGCAAAACGACTTATCAAAGATATTTAAAAATGTACAGTGAAATATCAGGAAATAAAAAAGCGGATATCCTCCAAAAGAGGCATACCCGCCTGGTAAATATTAGAAAGTTAGTCCTTTTTAGTTCTGGATAAACTGTACGTTCAATTGCAGTTTAATTTTATCGCCTACAACCACATTTCCGGCTTCGGTTACGGCACTCCATGTTAGGCCAAACTCTTTTCGATTTATTGAGCCAGTTATTTCAAATCCGGCTTTCGTTTGTCCATAAGGATCTCCGACGGTACCGCCATGCACTACGTCAAGTTCAATCTCTTTAGTGACATCACGAATAGTCAGATCACCCGTGACTTTATATTCGCCTTCCCCAACTTTCTCAAAGTTTGTGGACTCAAACTTCAGTTGCGGATACTCTTCCGCATTAAAGAAGTCATCAGATTTTAGGTGCTGGTCACGATCTTCATTATTTGTTGAAATGCTATCGATATCAGCCGTAAACGTTGCCTTGGCATTTTCAAAATCGTCGCCATCAGCTTCAATCTTCCCGTCATAGGAACCGAAATTTCCGGTAACGCTCGAAATTACCAGGTGCTTCACTTTAAATTGTACTTCCGAATGCGTTGGATCAATGGTCCATAAGGTTTTTGTTGTAGTAGTCATTGTTATATGCTTTGATGTTAAACAGTTTGTTCGCTCCTAACATAGGGAAGCCTTACAGGAACGCCATTGATATATGACAGGAAATACTCTTGATATATGTCAATTATGTCGAATCCGTAGGTTTCATATATAATAAATTTTACCGAACTTCGTCTGCGCTACTCTCAAGTAGCGTCTCTCTTGATGAATAGTCAGGGCCCTAGCTTTGAACGGCTAGGGCCTGTTTATTTTTGGCTATATACTTTCTAGAATTCTTCGGCAAAACTTAATGCCGATCATGCTAGGTAAAAATGAATAGTTTTCACAGCTTTCCTATTAGTTGTTACATATGATGTAACATGTCTCCTGAAAATTAGCCTCTATGAATCAGAAAGCCATATATCAGTTTGTCTTCGGATCAGAAGGTTAGGGGTTCGAATCCTTTCGGGCGTATTTTTGAACAATGGGTCTGTCAAATGTTCGACAAGTATATTGTCAATATTTACATCTTTCCAACGTAAGCTGACATTTTCTTTCGCCATCAATCTTCTCCAAATTGGTACTATGTAAGCTGTTCCGGAAAAGGTTTTTAATCCGAATTTTTCACAAGTATTTCGGATAAAATCATGTCACTTTTTGAGTGACAATAACTTATATCATTTTATACTGCCAAATTAGCAACTACCCGCAAAACTTTGCATTCCAGACAGTTTGATTATCTTGTTAGCTTTTGGCAGGAAAATAGTTAGCCAGCTAAAAGCTCTATTTCAGGCTCAAAGTTGTAATTATATAATTTTTGGTTATTATGCATTACAACATGCCATTTTCAAAAGCATATATCGCTCAATTTCTTAGCATCCCCCTATTATTACTCGGGGTCACTTTCCTCTCATTGCAACCGGTTGTTCACAATGGGGATTCTGTTCTTGACTCTGGTTTACAAACAAACAGTGACCACACCCCATCCAACACCAGCGGAGAACTACACCCAGCTACAGGCAAAACGGAAGCCATTTCATGCAGCCTGTTAACATGTGTTAACGCCTGTGCACATGACGCTGACCTGCCGGTTGATAAACAAGCTGATGACAACGGCAACTTGTTTAGACTCTCACTAAGTGAATGGGAGGACAATCAACATTCCGGTACCGGAATGAATGCGCTTGTTTTTATTCAGCAGGATCGTGCACAATCTTTTTTACCCGCAGAAGGTTTTTCTGTGGAGGCGATATATCATATCAAGAATCATCGATTCATACGGGGAATATACAGCAGTTTAGTTACCAACCCACCTGTATTTTCTCATAATATAGATTTCTCTCCTCTTGTCAGTGGCATAGCTATAAATGCCCCTTAGGTTTGCTTTTGAACAGCATTCAGTCTTATCAAAAAAACACAAATACGGGCAAGAGGGCTTTTAAAGCCAGGAATGCTGTCCATTTTCAACGCCAGAGCGTATCCGAACCCGCAGTTTATACTCCATACATGGGGATTTCGAATGTGCAAACAGGCTGAAATTGGGCAAAATGACGGTTTTACAAAGACCTTGGCAAGATATCGGTCAAAGCAACCTG
The DNA here is from genome assembly GCF_043951865.1 of Halalkalibaculum sp. DA3122. NCBI lineage: Bacteria > Pseudomonadati > Balneolota > Balneolia > Balneolales > Balneolaceae > Halalkalibaculum > Halalkalibaculum sp. DA3122. The sequence goes on along the minus strand of NZ_JBINJF010000007.1, from coordinate 8,628 downwards.
GTCATTGCACGATGATTTATTCCTGCGATGAAATCACTTTTGATTTGTGTTGTATCGGATACCATTCTGGGATGGCTACTTATGCAAATTGCATGCTTGCTTCATAAGCTGAGAACCTTATCCCCCAAACACCGGGTATCATAAATCAAAAACATTACGTGAATTCCAGGTTCGTATGGGCCTTAGACAATCTGCCCCGTACTACACAACACAACCCTTTATAGACAATACGTGATGAAAAAAATATTTCCCTTGATTTTACTGCCATTGATTCTATTTATTAACGCTTTCAGCCAGAATAACAATGCCGATTTTACTCCTTCGGCTGAAGAAGAACCTGCCTTACCTACAGAAAAAGTAGCCCGGGAGTCCGAAATTGGAGTACATATTGACCGCTATCTCTCGGGTATCGAAGTGATGGGGTTTTCCGGTGCTGTTATTGTCAGCGAAGGCGACAATATTGTACTGAGGAAAGGCTATGGCCTTGCAGACCGCGAAACCCGGCGCCCCTACACGCCAACCACTGTGCAGTCGCACGGCTCGATCACCAAGCAGATGACCGGAGCTGCAATCCTGTTGCTGGAAAGCCGCGGACAGCTCTCCGTCGATGATCCTGTTGCCAAATATTTCGATGACATTCCAAGGGGGAAGCAAGATATTACGATTCATCAACTGCTTACTCACTCATCCGGCATGCCGGGTGGAGTTGGATCGGATGAAGAGCCCACGGGAGCCCGGGCCTATATCGATCGCGTGATGAGGGTGCCCCTGCAATTTGATCCCGGTACAGATTATGCGTATTCCAATGTCGGGTATGCACTACTGGGAATGATCGTGGAGCAGGTATCGGGCCAGGGGTATGAGCAGTTCCTGCGTGAAGAACTGCTCTTGCCGGCCGGTCTGACGGAAACCGGTTACCTGCTTCCCACCTGGAATCGCGACCGGCTGGCGGTGGGATACCGACATGGTGAACGGTGGGGATTCGTCTATGAGCGCGGCTGGCTCAGAGACGGACCGGGCTGGCACCTGCGCGCCAATGGCGGACTGCACACCACGGCAGATGACATGTATCGATGGTTTAAAAACATCCTGCAAGGCCAGGACGTGTTGGGTAAAGAGACTGTAAGGCGCTGGACCAAGGGTTATGTCACCGAAAGCAACGGTGCATCCAGGTATGGGTACGGATGGGTGGTGTACGATTCCGAGTGGGGACCGATGATTGCCCACAGCGGCAGTAACACGATCTTCTCAGCGGACTTTGTTTGGCTCCCGGAGAAGGAATTTTTCTTTTATATCCAGGGCAATACGTCCATGATCGCCGCTGACGAGCTACGCAGTTCCATTCTGGGTGCAGCATTCAAGTCTGATTTCCTCATGCCCCCGCTCGTCGGGTCTGAAGATAATGCCAATCCCGGGCTCGCTCAGGAAAGAGAAGGGGGCTATTATCTTGATGGAGGTAAACTGGAACTTACGACCGACGACACGCGGCTAGTCGCCAAGCTATGGGGGCAACCTGTCCTGAACCTGATGCTAAATCCCACAGAGCGGCAGAAGAAACATTTTGCAAAACTTAACCGGCGCACCAGGGATGCTATGGATAAGCTTGAGGCGGGCCGGAAGGATGCCCTTGCCGGCTTGATGCGTGAAGGGGAAGACCCCATCGCCCCCACCAGTGTTTTGCTTAACCGCATAAACCAAATTGGCAATCTCGACTCGCTCCATGTTATAGGAACGTTTGCCAATACGCCCGGTTCACGGTTTGCAGATTATGGTCCCTGGACCACCTTTGTGTATGCAGAATTTGCAAACTGGAATCAATACTGGAACTTCGTCTGGAATAAAGATAGTACTTTTGAAGGGGATTATAGCGGCCCGTGGCCAACCTTCATTTTGATTCCAACAGCAAGAGATCAGTATACCGGTATTCGCCAGGGGCCACCCTGGGACACTATCGAAATCCTTTTCCGGGATCCGTGCCTTGTGGTTGCAGAACAACGTGCCTGTCCGGAAATATAGATGCGGTCGGCTTACTGTGACTGGATGTATAGGTGGATCCGTTCTGCTGCAACACCCCCGCGATCAAGTTTTTTGATCCGGGCTGGGTTGACTGCAGGTGGATCCACTTTATTATGAACAATGGGGCTATATCCGAATCCCGAATCCATGCAGCAAAATTAATCGGAGTCCCACATACACCACAAGGATAGCCGTTAACACGCCCAGAATGCGGAGATCAAATTTTTCATTAGACAGGTAGGAACCGAGACTCCCGCCAAGGACTACAGCGATTATCAATTGGAAAATAAGATCACCATCGATTTGGAAGGTACCCGCAACCATCAAACCGATGACTCCGGAAACTGAATTTACGAGTATAAAAACGGAGGCCAGTGAAGCGATAGTCCGGGGATTTTGCCAATTTACCAGGTTGAGGAGCGGAGACAGGTAGATACCCCCGCCAATGCCCGAGATGCCGGCCAACAAACCCACACTTCCGCCGAGAGACATTTTTTTGGGGAGACTAAACTCTTTAGACTTAAGTTTCCAGGCCACAAATTTCAGGATCAGGAATCCCCCCGCCATAATCAGGGCCGAGCCTAAAATCAGGAAAAACGCTGTCTGGGTCAGCTGAAGCTGTGCCCCAATATATGCCATGGGAATGCTGGATACCAGGAACGGCCAATACAGCCGTAAGCTAAACACGCGATTCTTGATAAATACGGACGTCCCAATCGTGACCACACAGATATTCAGAACAAGGGCCGTGGATCTGATTTCATAAAAATCACCGATAAACAGGCTCAAGAGGGCGAGGTAACTTGATCCTCCGCCAAAACCGACAGAACTGTAAAAAAGGGCGATCAGGAAAAAAATGTAGGGCAGGAATTCGATATCCATTTAGGGGTTGTGTTCTTCAAATTACAATGCACTCAACCATATCACCCTTTTGGACCGTTTGCGGGCCATCCAAAAAGGCGAGCGCATTGCCCATGGCCATAGAATGAATCATCGATGAGCTTTGCCGGTTTAAAATTGATACCGTTTGCCCCTCGATACTTGCTTTCAGGAAAACGGGGCGATCTGAACGGTAATCATAATTATGGTCGATGGGGATACGAACCCGCTGCAACCCGGTGTTAGCGGCCCCGCTGAGCTTTTGGAGTAACGGCAACACATGGATGTAAAAACAGGTGAGCGAGGAAGCAGGATTCCCGGGCAGGGCAAATACAAATGTATCGTCCCGTCTGCCAAAATACAGCGGTTTCCCGGGTTTTTGGAAGACTTTGTAAAACAGTTCCGAAACGCCGTTTTCTTCCAGCGCCTGCTTCACATAATCATAATCGCCCACCGAAATGCCGCCGGACAGCAACAGCACATCTGAGTGATCAAGGAAATCAGCAATACCGCCCTTTATGGCAGAAAAGTTGTCTTTAATATGTTTGCTTTCCTCGCAACTAAAACCATATCGATCGAGAGCGGCGCTTAACGCAAAGCTGTTGGATTCATAAATCTCCCCTTCCGATTTAGGGCTTCCGGGCGGCACCAGCTCATCGCCGGTACTGATGATGCGTATCTCCGGCTTTTTGTACACCTGGACGCGGCTCTTCCCCAACGATCCAATGAGCCCGACCGTGGCCGGAGATATAAAATGACCGGCCGTGAATACGGTTTGGTCCAGCGCTAATTCCTTTCCTCTTGGCCGAATGTGCTGCCCCTTGCTGATCGCCTCGTCAACATATAAAGTGTTGTCTTCAACACTGGTTTTTTCCTGCATCACTACGGCCGTGGTATTCTGTGGCACTTTGGCGCCGGTAAAAATGCGCATGGCTTCGCCAGGCTGCAGGGTATGGTCGGCGGTGCTTCCGGCGGGAATCTCCCCGACAATTTCATATTCATCTGAAATGCCTGAAACCGCGTAGCCATCCATCGCTGAGTTATCGAACGATGGCAGATCGAAAGGGGATGTGATCTCCTCCGCCAGCCAGAAGCCCTGGGCGTCCTCGAGAGAGACCTCTTTCACAGTCCGTTCGATATCCTGCTCGTTGACAATTTTTAAAGCTTCTTCTATTGAAATCATTTTCCACCTATTAAATTCATGAAACGATTTTGCCGGTAATGCTTCCCCACTTTCAACACCTAGCCTATTATTTGTGGACTAGTCACTGTTAAGTTTTAATAGGCCTTCCTCAAAAAGTCTAGTCGTCTTTTCCCGTGGCAGAGATGTTCTTTTTTGTGTGTAGTAAAACTAACCCCAAAAGTCACCGGACTTTGAAATTTTTGTTGAGTTCCCTCCGCTAAAACCATTTAACTCGATCCGCTGAACTACACGGATCTCAGACATAAATGGTTTTTTCACGCTTCGGTTTTGTTCACTGTACCAACAAAAATTTCAGAGGCCGGAAACACTGGCAGTAAAAATTGATTTTACCAGATACTGACTTACCGAATACAGGTTACCGATTCACCTTCCACTGGTGGGATTCATCTTCAAAAATTTCTTTGCCGAAAATGGGCACTTTTTCTTTGATCTCATCCACCAGGAACCGGTTGGCCTGCCGGGCGGTTTTGCGGTGAGCGGAGGAGGTAAATACAAAGAAACATAATTCGCCGGCTTTCACGGTTCCCAAACTGTGATAAATATGAGCACAGGTCAGGTCATATTTTGAAAACGCATTCTCCCTGATTTTTTCAACCTCCTTCAGAGCCATCTCTTCATAGGCGGTGTATTCAATGGCAGCCACTGTTTTGCCTTCCACCTCGTCAGCCCGCACCTGCCCCAAAAAGATACTGTGGGCCCCGATGGTTGTTTTGGATTGATGGTGTGCTATGGAATTTGAAATTTTTCCAGGCGGTATCGCACCCTTAACAAAAACTTTTTTAGGCATAACAGGTACCCATTTTAATGGTTAAAGCTGATTCACACTTTAAGAGTCATCCGCCGGCAAACGGTGGCAAAAAAGCGACTTCATCACCATCCTTTAACATGCCGGAAGACTCAATAGACTGGTTGACAGCAGTTTTAACAGATTCCATCTCCGAAAACCCATATTTTGAGAAACAACGCTGTTTTAAGGCTTCCAGATCATACTCTTCCCCATCCAAAGTCACTGCTTCTTCTTTCGTACCGGTCTTTTCAGCAATTGAACCAAAGTATTTAATCGTTACGGTCATGCCAAAGATGATTGATTAAATCTCGTTGTCCTTAAGATGTTCATAATCTTCTTCAGTATCTATATCAAAGAAACCTTTCTTGAACGGAACCTCCTCTACTTTTTGACGATGCTGGAGGATAATTTTTTTAGCTCCCACATCACCGGTCAGCTTCTGTAGCCCCGGGAAAAAGCGTTTCCCGAAAATGGCAGGGACACCAACATTCTGCTTATAACGACACGCTGTTATTCGTTGCTCCCCGCTTTTGTGGGTATTGACCAATTCCTGGATCAGTTCACCGGAAACATAAGGCTGATCAGATAAAAGAAACAGAATGCCCTGGAGCGAACTATTTAATTTTAGAGATTCTGTAACTCCCAGCCGAATGCTTGAAGCGATGCCTTCTGACCAGTGCTCATTATAAACAGCGGTAACCTGTGCTAGGTCTGTGGCTTCCCGGATCTGATCGGCATTCGCACCGAGTACAACCACTGAGGGATTGAATTCAAAGGGCCCAATTATATCAATGACACGCTGAAGGAGCGTTTTATTTTCGTACCCCAACAACTGCTTGGGGCGGCCCAGGCGGCTGGATGAGCCCGCTGCCAGGATCACTACTCCTATGTCGGATGACTTGCTCAAAGCTCAATCTCCTCAAATTCACGGTTTTCTTTGTTGTGGATTGAGCCCTCCAGTTCGCGAAGGTGCCGAACGTTGGAATCGGTCAGCACAGCCTGTATTTCGGAGAGTATGGAGAGCCCGATCTCAGCAGGCGTTTCCGCGCCCAGCTGTAACCCCACGGGTGCATAAATTTTTGCGGATTGCTCTTCGGAAAGGGCAATACCCTCCGCCTCCAGGTCATCCAGCATACGCCGGTATTTCTTGTTGGGGCCCAGAATGCCGATGTACGGGACCTGCTCCTCTTTGAGCAACAGCTTAAGTACATCCAGGTCATAATTATAATTATGGGTAATCAGAACAAATGCGGTGTTTTCATTGACCCTGATGTTATCCAGGATTTCGCCCGGGTTGGTGACGACTACCTGGCACGAATTAAATCGCTGCTTATTGGCATGTGTGGGGCGACCGTCAGCAACAATGATTTCCCACCCCAGCGGTTCCGCCATTCGGGACAAGACTTGGGCATCGTTGCCTGCGCCAACCAACACCAGCCTGGGGGGCGGTTCAACAATCTCTATAAATGCATGTTGCGTAACACCGGCTGAGCGATATTCCCCGAAATGATTAACCCGCTTCTTCAGGGAATTTCGAGCAACTGAGGTAATCTTTTCAAAGAGAGCCTGGTCATCAAGCTGTCCTGTAACATGCGATTCTTCATCCACCAGCAACATGGTGCCGACCTGGTGTTTGGTTTTATCGAGATTAAACAGCGACACAAGGGCTACCGGCCTTTCGACATGCTCTGCTTTTCTGAGCAGTTCTATGGGATTGTTCTCTTGCCTGGGATCAATCGGCTCAAACAACACCTGGATAATGCCATTGCAACCCAGCTGCGCACCGATCACGGCATCATCCTCATCGCTGGTATCGTAGCTAATCAACTTATTTTTGTTTTGATCCAGCGCCAGCAGGGCTTTTCGGAGGGCGTCCCCTTCCAGGCATCCCCCGCTGATAGCCCCGGTCATAACCCCATACTCATCAACCAGCATCCGCGCCCCTGCGGCACGGTATGAGGAGCCCTCCACATGAACGACGGTCGCCAGCACACATTGTCGCCCTTCATTTCGGGCTTCGTCATAAGATGATATGATCGCTTCTGTTTCTCTCATCGGGCAAGCAGTTTTAACCTGGGGATTACTTCCTTGATATCACTGATAGCGCGTTCAATCTCTTCTCTCGTGGTAAATCGACCCAATCCCACCCGGATGGTGGAAAATGCAAGCCCATCAGAATGACCGATCGCCTTGAGCACGTGCGAGGGCTTTTTCGTTGCGGAACTGCAGGCCGATCCTTGCGAGACGGCGAGGTCCTTTAATCGCCGGAGCAGGTTGCTGCCATCAGTATTCTGGAACGAAATACTTGTCATATGAGGCAAGCGATTCGTTGAAGCGCCATTAAACTTGATTCCTTCAAGGTCCGCTAATTCTGATTCCAGATGGTCTCTCAATTTGGCCAATCGACCGCCTTCATCTTCCATCTGCTCAGCACACAGCTGGCAGGCCTTCCCAAATCCCACAATGGCCGGTACGTTCAGCGTTCCGGGACGCAATCCCTTTTCCTGGCCACCCCCGGTTATAATGGGAGCAATATCCGGCTTGTCCTCCTTGCTCACGTACAGTGCTCCCGCCCCCTTAGGTCCATACAGTTTATGGGAGGAAAAGGTGATCATATCCAGGCCCAGTTCCTTCACATCCACCGGAATTTTACCGACCGACTGGGTGGCATCAGACAGCAGCGGAATGTTTTTTTTCTTGGTGATCCGGGCAATTTCTTTGAGGGGATGGATCGTCCCGATTTCATTGTTGGCATGCATCAAACTCACCAATATCGTCGTATCGGTGATAGCGTCTTCCAGCTTGCCGAAATCGATGGAACCGGACTCATCAACGGGCAGGTAGGTCACTTTGTACCCTCCCTGTTCCAGGCTTTCACACGTATCCAGCACGGCTTTGTGTTCTGTAACACAGCTAATGATGTGATTCCCGTTGTCGCGATTCGCTTTGCACAACCCCCTGATGGCCAGGTTCACGGCCTCCGTAGCCCCGGATGTGAAACAGAGTTCATTCGCTGATGCTCCGATCAAGTCCGCAACTTGTTCTCTGGCCCTTTCAACCGCTTCGTCGGCCTCCCAGCCAAAGGTATGGCTGCTGCTCGAGGGATTTCCAAATTTATCTGTGAAATAGGGCTGGATTTCCTCTGCAACCGCCGGGTCAACAGGTGTGGTGGCATTGTAGTCCAGATAAATTTTTTTCGCGTGATCCATGGAACAATGAACTCACAATTTTATAAAAAATGCGGCTTTACAACTTATTACTTTGCAATTTAAAATAATACCGTTGAATCCTTCTAAATATAGATTTGATAATGGTTTTTTCTCAAAAAAATCGATACAATAATTAAGGTCTGCTTAGCAGCGAGTTCCAACCGAGTGAAATTATCCTGTGAGATTAACGAATCAAGCAGACATTTGAATGCTGAAGTGAGGGATACAGTATTATAAAATACCTTAAATGAACTTCGAAAAACCAGGGATTTTGTCCAGGCTCAAAGCCTGAGCCCTCTTTAAAAAATAACCGGGATCGACTTAATTAAACCAATTAAGCCATGGCAACATTTACACTCAACATCAATAATGAAGAGCACCAGGTGGATGCAGCCCCGGACACCCCGCTGTTGTGGGTGCTGCGGGATCACCTGGACTTGCCCGGCACCAAATTCGGATGCGGCATCGCCCAGTGCGGGGCCTGTACCGTGCACCTGGACGGCGCTGCCGTCCGCTCCTGCTCGCTGCCGGTC
>NZ_JBINJF010000079.1:0-2394 GCF_043951865.1 Halalkalibaculum sp. DA3122 | reverse complement strand
GAGATATCACAGCAGTATATTGATGAGTGGCAAGGCAGGAAAACATCTCGGTTTCTTTTAGCCGAAGCGGAGTGCCGCAAGGCGAATAAATCCCCCGCCGGCGATTTTTTTGGTTCGTTTTTTCATCGATGAAAAAATGAACAAGGAAAGATGATTAAGAAGCCTGAATGTGAAACAGGAGACTGTTTTCCCCAACCGAGGTGTCCCTTTTGTCTTGATACAAAAGGGACGAAAAAATCAAGAAGAATTTAACTCCTCGGGGCGGAATTCGTTTGTTGCCGCTGTTTAGGTTCGTCGCCCGCCCCTCGTCAGACAGAAATTCTTCCGGTCTTGGGCATGATGCTATAACCCGTTTATACGAGCTCCCCCTTCGAAATTCATTATTCTTCAATCTACATTCCTCATTCCCCCTCCTTTCCGGCCTAGGATTTATGAGCCGCCCGGGACAAGCGCAGCGGCGGCGTGAAGAAAGAAACCGTGCAGGGCGGGGAGCAACGGCCGCTCCCGGGATATCACAGCAGCAGAGAAACGGGAGGGCACGCCCGTACAATATCTTGGTTTCTTTTAGCCATAGCGGAGCGCGTCCAGGTGAATAAATCCTCCGCCGGCGATTTTTTTGGTTCGTTTTTTCATCGATGAAAAAATGAACAAGGAAGGAGGATAAGGAAGCCATAATGATAAGCAGGAGATTATTTTCCCCAACCGAGGTGTCCCTTTTGGCTTGACCCAAAAGGAACCAAAAACTCAAGGCAGAGAATGGGGCACCCGCTGCCGCCTGTGCAGGCGTGGATGTTGATGGTCCGTCACGCCGGCTGCCTGCTATCGAAGTTCTCACCGGTGCAACATCCACCCCCGCCTGCTTCGGCCTCCGCGCCCCATTCAAGGCCTGGAAGGGCAGGTTTGCAATTTTTAGCTCATGCTCCTGTACTCAAATAAGCCGTCGTTGGTTTTATCTTTCATTTTTCATTCTTCATCCTTAATCCATATTCCATAATCCTCCGTCTCCACCCGTTATTAGCCAGCCACAAGGAAATTCCCCCGGTAGTATTTCAAAGGCCTCTTTTATATATTGGGGTCCCTTGCAGAACCTGCTATTTTGTTGGGAAGTGATTGTACCACCGACCTTGGTGACCGTTTAAACGGGAATAGAACTCCCTCGGAACGGGGAATGGAGGGGTTTGGCAAAGCCCCCGTTTAGAATTTTGCACCTTATCCTGCGTTATATCGTCACATGACAAATAGATCCTCCTGTGAAAGTTGATAAAAAAAATCATATCCGACGAAGAATTAAGGATTTCTTTGCATCCAAAGAAGAGGTGCTGTTTGTCTATCTGTTTGGTTCAATGGTCGATAAAGAAAAATTCCGTGATGTTGATATAGCCGTATATATGAAATCAACGCCCGACCTCATCAGCCGCGGAAAACTTCAGGCAGCATTAGATCGCATTCTGGCTGGTACTGTGGACGTGACAATATTGAATGAATTGCCTGCTAAAAATCCGGCTTTTGCCTATGAAATTGTGACAAAAGGGGTACTGCTGTTAAATAGGGATCCGGACCTTCATACAACCTATAAAAGCAAGGTGTATCGATATTATTTTGATACTGCTTATCTGCGCGATCAGTTTGAGGGAGCTTTTCGAAAACGCCTGACATCCGGAAATTTTGGCAAACGGAATTATGAATAGACGTCTGCAGAATTTGGAAAATAATGTAGCTGAATTACAAGAGCTGAAATCGGCATATTCCCCTTCCGAAATCAAGCGGGATAAGAAAAAAGAATGGGCCCTGCGGTACGGGTTGTTAGAATCTATTCAAATTGTCATTGATCTTTCTTGTCATTTGGCTGTTCATCATAACCTGGGCAATGCCGAAACGTATTCAGATTGTATTCAATTGCTGGGAAAGTTTGACATCATTGATCAGGATCTTGAGGAACGGTTGCTTGGTATGGCCGGGTTACGAAACATTTTGGTGCATGAGTATGTCGCGGTCGATGTGGATCGTTTGATTGCTTTCCTGGATCACCTGGATGATTTTACTGCTTTTGCCACTGCGGTAGATGGCAGGTTGGGGGCGTGAATACCGGATACCGGATGGCGGATGCCCCAGGATAGTATTTTATCCATAATCCTGGTGCTGCTTCTGTGGTGGAGGGTAAATGTTGAATGTTGAGTGTTGAAGGTTGAATGTTGAATGTTGAAGGTTGGAGGTTGGAGGTTAATAATTGCTTGACACGTTCAAACGATCACCCCTTCGAAATTCATTATTCTTCAATCTACATTCTTCATTCCCCATCCCTTCCGGCCTTGGATTTATGAGCCGTCTGGTGCAAACGCAGCGCAGGCGTGAAGAAAGAAACCGTGCAAGACAGCTCTCAGCGTTACCGGATGA
>NZ_JBINJF010000078.1:0-2539 GCF_043951865.1 Halalkalibaculum sp. DA3122 | reverse complement strand
GACCGGCAGCGAGCAGGAGCGGACGGCAGCGCCGTCCAGGTGCACGGTACAGGCCCCGCACTGGGCGATGCCGCATCCGAATTTGGTGCCGGGCAGATCCAGGTGATCCCGCAGCACCCACAACAGCGGGGTGTCCGGGGCTGCATCCACCTGGTGCTCTTCATTATTGATGTTGAGTGTAAATGTTGTCATAATTCCCGTGTTAACCGGTTAACAATAACTATATGTTACGATTCCCGACCTGCCATATCCTGGTCTGCAACCATAAACGGCTGGTTGTAATATCGCGTGCCCGTGGCCTGGTAAAGAGCATTCGCGAACGCCCCAATAACAGGCGGCAGCGGCGGTTCTCCCAGGCCGGTTGGATGGATATCGCTCTCAACAAAGAAGACCTCGATCTCCGCGGGCGCCTGCGCATTCCGGATTAAGCTGTAATCGTTGAAGTTATCCTGGTCCGGAGCCCCGTTTTCGAAGGTCAGTTGGCTGTAGAGAGCATGCCCCAGCCCGTCAATAATACCGCCTTCTACCTGGTTGATGGCTCCTTCCCGGTTAACCACAATACCACAATCAACGGCGCACCATACTTTTTGAATGTCGATGGAGTCTCCTTCTTTCACCAGGTCCACCACCTCTGCCACGTATGAATTATGGCAGTAATACGCCGCCACTCCCCGGTAAACGCCCGGCATCGATTGTCCCCAGTTCGATTTATCTCGCACCAGTTTGAGAACGCCCGCGTAGCGTTCAGGATCATAATCATTATTTTCGCCTACAGGATCGTTTATCGCCCGGTCGAACAGTTCCAGCCGAAATTCGATGGGATCTTTACCGGCCGCTTCGGCAAGCTCATCAATAAACGATTGCTCCGCACCCGCAGTAAAATTCGATCGGGGTGCGCGCCAGGCACCCGTCGTGATATTTGTTTCTACTCCGACATTCACAGAAGAATAGTGGTCAACAGTCCCGGCGGGATACCGGTTCGCAAAAAGCGGGCTTGACGGGATGCCGGCTCCTTTGGCCTGGAATGTCAGCAGGTTTCCATTGCCGTCAAGCGAGGCCTTGTAGTTAATGGCGTAGGCGGGCCGATAGGTGCCCTGGGTCATATCATCTTCCCGGGTATAAATCAGTTTTACCGGTCCCCCGATTTTTTGGGAAATGGCAGCAGCTTCCAACCCGAAGTTGCCGTACAACCTCCGGCCGAACCCGCCGCCCATTCTCGTCATATCTACTTTTATGTTGGACTCGGGGATATCCAGCAGCTGGGCCGCCGACGCCCGCAGCGGTTCCGGCGTTTGAATGGGGCCGATCAATTCGGCATGGTCATCGCTGACGTTCGCCCAAAAGTTCATCGGTTCCAGCGTATTGTGAGCCAGAAACGGGGCAGTGTAGGTGCTTTCCACAACGGTTTCCGCCGTCTCAATCGCCTGGTCAGGGTTCCCATCCTGCCGTACGACTTCTCCGGGGTCGTCGGAGATCGCTTCAGCCAGTCTGCGGGAATGATCCTGGCTGCTCTCCAGTTCGCCGGTGGCTTCCCATTCCTCATTTAAAGCACGCTTGGCCTTCATGACCTGCCAGGTGGTTTCCCCCGTAATGACCACCAATTCATTAAAGGCATTGACATCTGACCATTGTGGATCATTCAGGCTCGTATCGATGGTAAACACATCATGAATACCCGGCATCGACTTCACCTCGGTGGCGTCAAAAGATTTCAGCTTCATCCCAAAGGCGGGGGGATGCTTGATCATCGCAATGGCGGTGCCTTCCCGAGAAAAATCAATCCCGAATAACGGCTTGCCCGTGACAATTTTTTTGCCATCGACATTCTTTATGTACTTGCCTATCAGTTTGAAATCTTTCGTGTCCTTCAGTGGCACTTCGTCAGGTATGGGAATGTCAACCGCGGCGGAGGCTACCGCTCCATAGTTGAGGCGGTCCCCGGTGTTGGGGTTTGTAATAATGCCGTTTTCGGTGATGAGATCCCTGACATTGGCGCCCCATTGTTTAGCTGCCGCCGCCACCAGCAAGTACCGGGCCGTGGCGCCCGCCATCCTGAGGCTGTCCCATCCCTGGCGGATCGACTGGCTGCCCCCCGCCAACTGGCGGGTATATTTATTTGTATCGAGCGGCGCCTGTTCCACGGTTACCTGCTCCCAGTCGACATCCATCTCTTCGGCGACGATGAGTGGCATCGACGTCTTTACGTTCTGGCCGATTTCCGGGTTAGGAGACAAAATGGTGACCTTGCCATCCGGGGCAATCTTGATGTAGGCGTTGATATCGAACAGGTCATCCGGCAGATTGTCGACATCAGCCCCCTCGGCCACTGATGACATCCAGCTGAACCCGATCATGAGTCCACCGCCCCCAAGGGCCATCGTTTTTAGAAAAGATCGTCTTCCCATCGAAGTTTTTGCGCTTCCCATAATACCAGAATTTTAAGTGTTTGCGGCTGTTTTGATAGCTTTTCGAATTCTCAGGTAGGTACCGCAGCGGCACAAGTTGCCATTCATTGCGGACTTGATTTCTTCGTCTGAAG
>NZ_JBINJF010000077.1:0-2828 GCF_043951865.1 Halalkalibaculum sp. DA3122 | reverse complement strand
TCGTCTTTTTTGGTTTGCCATAACTAGTGTTTGTCATAAATTTCGGCAACAATCTATGGCTTAACTGGGTGTCCACCAAAATGTAGCAAGTTCAGCTGTTAAGATACCTCAGACACTAAGAGACCAGAATGTGTTAAGGTATGAGATTAGTTACAAGAAAAGATTGGGAGATCAGCTAAAGGAACCTGAAATAACAGCCTCCACTTTGTATAAAGAGCAGTTTTACATTAAATTGATTGACAGATATGTATCAGATTACCAGTCAATTCATAAGATCCCTGAGATCAAATTAAATACTGATAAAATGGATTCTCCTAAAGACGTCTGGAGGCAATTAGCTCTCCTAAAAATTGATGAGATAGGAGTTAACAGAATGATGGAAATGATTGAGGAGTGGAGAGCCAAAGATGTTTTTGATAATCCAGCTTACTATAGCAGACTCAAAAAAGAGATTAGAGACTACAGCAAACAGTATGAGCCTGATGATTCAACTCCTTTAATTGAGGAGCTTGATAGTAAAATTTCAGCTCTTAAAAGATACTATAGATGATTGAGTATCTGATATGATGGATGAAGTGGCAACTATTTGGATGAAAAAGAACAATATTAATCAAAAAACCATTGAGGCAGTTAAATCAAGTTTGAGATACAGTAAACAATATGAAAGTGTACTTGATTACAAAGTCAAAGACTTAATTAATGATCTTGAAAAGGGAATTATTCAGCAAAAAAGGGGAATTGGATTCAAAAAGATTGAAGAACTATTTAACAAGCTACAGGCAGATGGATTAGCTAAGGAATATAAATTAACCAGTACAGGTAGGGTTAGAAGAAAATGGTTTGGTTTATTTTGAAAGCTTTATCCAATGTTCCCTAGGGATTTAGGTTTCAGAACTATAATGGAATGTATAGGCATGAATAAAAGAGATGCAATCAGCTTTGCGATAGTTTATGAAGGTGGGAATAAAAAGTAGTATTGATTCTAAAAAAACTATAAAAAGCATACAATAGGTATAAACTGAGGTCATACAAAGAATTACCTGAGATAAACTGATAAAACATTACACTTTGAGTTATTTAATTTTACTTCCCTGGCTAAGAATAGGTGGAACCTATCGGCTCGGTGAGTTTGAATTAGGAACATTACAAGTTGAAGAACCTGAGAGATTTGATATTGATCCCGAATTATTGAGAGATGCATTAGATCCTTTCAGGGTAAACAGAGAATTACCGATAAAAAAGTTTACATATGTTTGTAAGGGTGACCAACTACTAAATAATTATAGTGAAGCAGAATTAGATAAATTCAGTTTATTTCATGAAATATTAGTTATATCAGGCCTTGCCAATCGCCAGTTCTTTAATCCCTTTCTATACTGTAATACAGATCAGTTTGATTACTATATAAGGAATCTAAATGATGAAGATAATTTTGTAACAATTTCCGGTAGAAGGAGAGATGGGAATACTCAAAATTTTATATCGGATGAAGCATTAATTGTTGTTAGACAACCTCACATACCTTCAAAACCTATCCCCTTTCAATTAAATCAAAATCTTATTCATAGTCTGATAGAGGCAAGTCAAGAGTTAAGAGATAGAGATTGGGGAAAGATTTATAATTCGATACTTAGTTTTAACAGAAGTAATACAGACAATGCAAAAATATCTCAGGTACAAGAAATAATACTAATGAGATCTGCTTTTGAGCAATTGATATCCGATAGAAATCTTACAGATGATTTTGAAACTTTGTTATCTGGATATGTTGACCTCAAAAGTATTGGTGAATATCCAGATCTATTTCAAAGGGAATCTGATGAAGAGGTAGAAGAAGAGAGTAGTATATCCAGTGTTTGGATGGATGAGTTCACAAGAATTAGAAATATAGTAGCTCATGGTCATGACATATCAGACAGAAATTTTAGATGGCCACTTAGAGAACATTTACTATTAGGCAGTTTTATATATCCAGTTATCCTAAAGACTAAACTAAGAGAACATGGTATTTGTGAATTAACAGACTATGATATGATTTACTTTAGGGCATTTGAAGAGTTATGTACTAAAAGACATTTGATTGACTACGGGGATGAGATATATGAACCTGGTTTTAGATTCCCTTGGAATGAAATTTGGGGGCAGTATTTTTTTGAATATCAGTGGAATAGAATGGTTGGTAATAGTGATTAATAATTTGAGCTTTTAATATTAAAACTACTATAGAATATGCCAAACATACCCACCTTTCCAACAATCTTAGATCATGTTAAGCAGATCTCTATATCTAAACTCAAAGAATGGGATTATCTGAAGACTAACAGCTTTAAATCTGGTACTATCAACTGGAGCAGGGCTGGCAATGAGATAGGTAGTATAAGGATTAGTTGCAAAATGACAGCTGAGGAGCCTTATATCCAGCTATCCTATACCTACAACAAAGAGGAGTCTGTAAATTACAGAGTTAAGCTGGTCTCAGTATCTTCAAATTTAGGAGTGGGTAAACTCTGGTATTTCCTTTGTCCTGAGACTGGAAAGAGGTGCAGAATACTCTATGGAGCTGGTAAATACTTTCTACATAGAGAGGCTTATCCAGATGCAATGTATGAGAAACAGACTTACTCCAAACAGATGAGAAAGTTGGATAGGTTATTTAGTACTGTTTATAGCACTGATGATCTGATGGAGGAGCTATACAGTAAGCACTTTAAGACTCATTATGCAGGTAAGCCAACTGGAATTGCTACAAAAAAATGGACAGTGAGTTAAGCCAGATCATGCAGCCAGTTCTTGTTGTTGGGTTAAATAATCTTGCATTTCCGCAGGCG
>NZ_JBINJF010000076.1:0-2838 GCF_043951865.1 Halalkalibaculum sp. DA3122 | reverse complement strand
ATGTTGCACCGGTGAAAGTTTTGATAGCGGGCAACCAGCGTGACGGACCATCAACATCCACGCCTGCACAGGCCGGAGCGGGTGCCCCATTCACCACCGGAGAATGGGAATTATGAATGAAGAATTAAAAATTATGAATTTCGAAGGGGTACCGGGAAGGAGAACGCGGGGGTTCCCCCTTGTGGCAGTTATGATGAAAAAGCGGTAAATGATATTCGAAGGGGGTGCAGGGGGATGTTCAGTGAGGAATGAAAAATGAAGAATTAAAAATGATGAATTTCGAAGGGGAGATCGTATGAACGAGGTATAGCACCATGTCCAAGACCGGAAGAAGTTCTGTCTGACGAGGGAGCGAGCTACAAAATATACACCCTGGTCTTTCCCGGCCTTGAATGGGGCGCGAAGGTCCTGACGGTATACCTTGTCTGATGGTCAGCTCGGCTCGAAACCTGCGAGGTTTGTACTCCGGAAGGGACAATCCTCCCCGAGGCCATTGCCTTTCCGGGAAGGGAAACCTCGCAGGTTTGGGAGGTAGGCGTTGTTCGAACCCCCGGGGTTTTTCTTCAATGGTGGCTACACGTTACTACCAGGACTGCTTTTGCGGACAGGAAACCCTGCGGGTTTTGGGATGGGGCGTATCCCACTATCGCCTCAACAATGCGTTTTGAGGTGCCGCCATACCAATATAGGAAGAGGCTATAATCATCGCTCATAAATAATAATATCACCAATCCCCATCTTCATAAAATCCTTGTCAGCTGTAATAAACGGTATTTCAATGTTAAGAGCAGATGCCAGAATTATCGCATCGGGTAATTTTATGCTACTGTTTCTGCGAATAGATATAGCCTTGTTCTTAATACCCTCATTCATGTTTATGACAGTGCAATTTTTCAGAAATCCCTTTACCTGTTCCAGCTCAGTATTTTCAAGAGAGGGGTATCCCAAAAGCTCTATCTCTGTTATAAACGATATGAATAGATTATGATCTTCGAATAGTGGTATGAGTGTTTCGTCCCCACCCAGAAAGTAAAGAATAATATTAGTGTCAAGGAGAAGATTATTCCCACTCATCGCGCCATTCTTTTTGAAGCTTCACAGGATCCTTTTTAAGCTTCAATATGCCACAATATCTTTTAATGGATTCCTTATTCTTTCCAGCTTCAAGCTGTCTAAACTTTTCTTTGACAGTTTCTGCAGTACTACCTTTTTTTATGATCGTAATCATACATTTAGCTGTTTTTTTGACCTTATTTTATACCAATATAATTGAGGTACATTAAAAAACCCAACGCGAGATCACGCCTTCCTTTCTGTATCCTTTTGGAAATCGTGGCCAACGGCCCACCGGGCAGGTGGACCGCACCGGGGCTGGTTTTGTCAATCAAAGCATGGTTCGAAACCTGCGAGGTTTGTTACTCCGGAAGGGACGACACTTCTTGCTGCAGGAGTTCTTTCTTCACGCCGCCGCTGCATGCGGCCGGACGGCTTACGAATCGCCAGGGCGGAAGGAGGATGGAATTATGAATGAAGAATGAAGAATGATGAATTTCGAAGGGGCAGGAATGGAGAACCCGGGTCTTTCCCCCTTGTGGCAGTTATGATGAAAAAGCGGTAAATGACGTTCGAAGGGGGTGCAGGGGGATGTTCAGTGAGGAATGAAAAATGAAGAATTAAAAATAATGAATTTCGAAGGGGGAGATCGTATGAACGAGGTATAGCAATCATTCCGAGTGGAGGATCGGGCGGATGTTCCCGATCCGAAGTCGAGGAATCTATCCTGGCGCATGCCCGGTGCAGGTGCTTCTGCGGATCTCTTCGCTTCCTGGCGAGCGGCGAAATTGTCTTGCTGACGAACCAATTTCCTGGTGAAAAATACATGTTAATCGCAGAGTACGCGGAGGTATTCGCGAAGAGTAAGTACAGGGTAACGTATGCCTGACAAACGGTCGTCAGTCGTCTACCTCCAAATGTTCCAAGTCGTTTAAATCTTTTAGCCTGCCACTGGCCTGCTTATTCTGTTTAAGCTTCTCTAAACTAATAATATTTACACTGATATCATCCCAACTCTCTTTTATTCTTGTATCATAACATTCCTTAAACTCCACACCTGAAATAGAAGTCAATACTTCAATCCGCATTGGTGGCACCCCCATACGTATAACCTGGTCTTTTTCTAAAAATAGGTTCGCACTCAATTTATCAGCATCAAAACCAAATTTGTGAAGAGCTTTGACTACACGCTCCGCGTTAGAAGGGTTTCTTGCTATCCAAATATCCATATCTGCAGTAGCCCGGACATAGCCGTGATAACCTACTGCATAGCCATCTATTAATAAATATTTAACTTTTTGATCGTTCAGTAACTTCAAGAATTCTCTGAAGTCGGGTGGTAGCGGGATCGTAGCCATAAATAATCTGTCTTGTTAATTCCATTGCCTCTAACCGTTCATGTGGCGTTTTATCCTTCCAATACATTTTCTCTTCCTTGTCCTGTTCCTGGAGGCTGGTAACGGAAAATGCATTACGGTCAACGCGGAATTTGTCTTTTTGCATAATTATAATGGTCACTGATTGAAAAGACGTTACAGATGTTTAATGTAACAAAAGGAAGACTTTATTGCTTGGGGATAGCCTTCCATATCTGATGGTATCTTCAACAGCTTTCTTAGGTGTTCATTTTTTCATCGATGAAAAAACGAACCAAAAAAATCGCCGACTGGGGATGGGGAATGATGAATGTAGAATTAAAAATCACTGTTGTCCGGTAAACATATTAAGAGGGAACATAAGTCACCTTTAGAGTCTCTTCCACTCGTTTTTGTACCCTAATCTGAT
>NZ_JBINJF010000075.1:0-3007 GCF_043951865.1 Halalkalibaculum sp. DA3122 | reverse complement strand
TCTTTTAGCCGAAGCGGAGTGCCGCAAGGCGAATAAATCCCCAGTCGGCGATTTTTTTGGTTCGTTTTTTCATCGATGAAAAAATGAACAAGGAAAGATGATTAAGAAGCCTGAATGTGAAACAGGAGACGATTTTCCCCAACCGAGGTGTCCCTTTTGTCTTGATACAAAAGGGACCAAAAAATCAAGAAGAATTTAACTCCTCGGGGCGGAGTTCGTTTGTTGCCGCTGTGAACCTGCTACATTTTGATGGACACCGGGTTAAGTCATAGATTGTGGTGACAAACTACATAGGAATCAATCATGGAAGAAAAACAAACCCGCAGAAGTTTTACCAAGGAATTTAAGTTGGACGTAATATCCCAGAGCTACCGGACAGACAATATCAGGGAGCTAGCCGACGAGCTAGGGATTCGTCCGGAACTGATCTACCGGTGGCGTTCGGAGTATAACCAGGCTCCTGAGGAGAGTTTTCCTGGCAAGGGCAACCAGCAGCGGACTCCGGAAGCCGAAGAGCTGGCCCGCCTGCAGCGGGAAAATGCGGATCTTCGGATGGAGCGCGACATCTTAAAAAAGGCCATTGGCATCTTCACCAGCCGCCGTGGGTAATCTATCAGTTTATGACAGATCACAAGCAGTCCTATCCCATAGCGAAGATGGCCAAGCTATTCGGAGTGTCCCGAAGCGGCTATTACCGTTGGCTCGGCAGCGGACCTTCCAAACGGACGCTCGAAAACCAGCGGCTCAGACAGGCGATAGCCGAGGCCTGGGACGCCTCCGGGCACCGTTATGGTTCGCCCCGAATCCACCGGCAGTTGATTGGAGAAGGCTGGCAGGTCAGCCGTCCCCGCGTGGCCCGGCTGATGAAGGCGATGGGCATACAAAGCCAAATTCGCCGTAAATGGGTCACTACAACTGATTCCAGGCACCGGTTCCCGGTGGCTCCAAACCTGCTGGATCGCCGGTTTACTGCCTCCCAGCTGGGACAGGTCTGGGTCAGCGATATTACCTATTTGTCCAGCAAGGAGGGTTGGTTGTATTTGACTACGGTCATGGACCTGGCCGACCGGCAGATCCTCGGATGGTCGTTAAGTGAGGGGATAAATGCCGAGGAAACCGCCATAGAGGCATTCAACCAGGCCGTGGCCACACGCAGGCCGAATCAAGAGTTGTTGTTCCACTCCGATCAAGGTGTCCAATATGCCTGCCGGGAATTCACCAAGCTACTGGACAAATGGCAGATCACCCAAAGCATGTCCCGCAAAGGCAATTGCTGGGATAACGCCCCGGCCGAGAGCTTCTTTAAGACGCTCAAAGCCGAACTGGGGCTGGACGGGAAATTTGCCAGCTACCAGCAGGCCCGAATGACTATTTTTGAGTTCATCGAACTTTGGTACAATCGCCGGCGCCTGCATTCGGCCTTAGGCTATCGAACACCGGCCCAAACCGAACAATTCTTACTCAACCAAAACCAAGCCGCATGAATGACTTAACTCACTGTCCATTTTTTTGTAGCAATTCCACTGTTTAGGTTCGTCGCCCGCCCCTCGTCAGACAGAACTTCTTCCGGTATCGGAACAATTGCTTAACACGTTCAAACGATCTCCCCTTCGAAATTCATCATTACTAATTCTTCATTTTTCATTCCTCACTGAACATCCCCCTGCACCCCCTTCGAACATCATTTACTGCTTTTCAATCATAACTGCCACAAGGGGGAACCCCCCGCGTTCTTCTTCCCGGTACCCCTTCGAGATTCATCATTTTTAATTCTTCATTCATAATTCCCATATTCCCCTTGTGGCACCCCAGTTGGCCAATAGTCCCGAAGATCTTGATCAAAATCTCCAATAAATTTTGTATAATTATTCAGAAAGTAAAAATAGATCCTATAGTTATGAATGATCTGGAATTGTATACAAAACTCGTGTCATTACCTGATGAGCTAAAGAAAGAGGCCAATGATTTCGTAGAGTTCCTGAAATCCAAGATAGCAAACCAACAAACGCCCAAAAGCAGAACACCCGGTTTGGCGAAAGGTCTTATTGAAATGAGTGATGATTTTGACGAACCCCTTGATGATTTTAAGGAGTATAGGGAATGAACCTGTTGGTAGATACTCATGCTGCTATCTGGTTTATAACAGACGACGAACAATTGCCTGAATTCTCTAAGGAGCTAATTAAAAATCCCAAACATAATTGTTATGTAAGTGTTGCAACATTATGGGAAATGGGGATAAAACATTCATTGGGAAAGTTGAAATTAAAAGCGGAGCTGGAGAGAATTTTTGAACTGTTTTTTGAAAGTGGTTTCACACTCTTGCCCATAATTCCGGATCATATTTTAACCAATACTACTTTACCATTTCACCACCGGGATCCTTTTGATAGATTGATTATTGCTCAAGCAAAAAGAGAAGGGTACGCCCTTGTTTCTAAAGATACCGAATTTGAAGAGTATGATGTCAATATAATCTGGGATTCCAGGAATTCATAATCCATAATTCCCCTCCTTTCCGGCCCTGGATTTATGAGCTGCCCGGGACATGCGCAGCGGCGGCGCGGGTTAGTTATTTGTTACCGGTTACTAGTATTGGATTGTTGACAATATAGTAGCAAGCAGCCCTCGGGGTCTGGGGAATGGCGGCAGGCAAAAGGGGAGAGGCGGCCGGCGCTTGAAAGCAACCGGCCGGGAATGAGCTGGTAAGGGGAACATCTACCATTCCCCAGCGGCTTTTTTGGTTCGTTTTTTGGCCGTACAAAAAATGAACAGTAAAAGCTGATAAGGAAGCCTGAATATGAAACAGGAGACTATTTTCCCAATAGAGTTGTCCCTTTTGTCTTGATACAAAAGGGACCAAAAAATCAAGAAGAATTTAACTCCTCGGGGCGGAATTCGTTTGTTGTCGCTGTTTAGGTTCGTCGCCCGCCCCTCGTCAGACAGAAATTCTTCCGGTCTTGGGCATGGTGCTATAACTCGTTCAAACGATCTCCCCTTCGAAATT
>NZ_JBINJF010000074.1:0-3442 GCF_043951865.1 Halalkalibaculum sp. DA3122 | reverse complement strand
GATCCGCTGAAAAACGCGGATCTCAAACAGCAATGGTTTCTTAACGCTCCGGCTCCGGGCACTGTATTCCACAAAAATTTCTGCAGGGCGGATGGGGGAATAAAAATTTCTAACAACGAATAACAAATTTCGAAGGGGTGCCGGGAAGAAGAACCCGGGGGGTTCCCCCTTGTGGCAGCAATGATGGAAAAGCGGTAAATGATGTTCGAAGGGGGTGCAGGGGGATGTTCAGTGAGGAATGAAAAATGAAGAATTAGAAATGATGAATTTCGAAGGGGAGATCGTTTGAACGAGTTATAGCATCATGCCCAAGACCGGAAGAATTTCTGTCTGACGAGGGGCGGGCGACGAACCTAAGCAGCGACAACAAACGAATTCCGCCGCGAGGAGTTAAATTCTTCTTGAGTTTTTGGTTCCTTTTGGGTCAAGCCAAAAGGGACAACCTATCCCCCTGCCAATTCCTTTACCCGCTCAAAAATAGAGGGCCAGTCGCCCTCGGCGACTACGTCTGCCTGTACCTTGTGGTCGCCGGCAAGCTTCTCTGCCACAGCCCGATCTCCGGCGATAATGGATGATGCTGACGCAAACACCTCGGGAAAAGCGGCCCCGATACGGTTGACGGCCCGCCGTGAGTGGCAGACAACGGTATCGGGTTGATGATCGCGTATCCAGCCCTGGTAGGTCTCCAGCTCATTGCCGGTCGGTCCTTTCAACTCGTAAAAAGCCCGCTCGTTGACTTCAATATCGAGCTCCTTGAGCAGACCGGGGATCTCTTCATTTTTGTGGGTGCCACAGGGATAGAACACCGTACCCAGCCGGCGCAGGCGCATTAAAAACTCCAGCATTTTAATCGGCTCTTCGCTGCCCGGAAATATCGCCGGGACGCCCTGCTCTTCGAGGTAATCCGCGGCACGCTGGTGGCTGACCAGGTTGATACGATTTTTTATTACTTCCAGCAGGTTTTGCTCCCTGGCCTGTTCAATAAAAAAACGGGCGTTTCGCTTGTGACCGTAGATAATATTTTCAGTTTCCTCCAGCAGTGCGGGCAGGTCGCCGGTATCGGTCTCAAGCGGCACATATCTTTCGAGCGGAAGGTGAAGAACGCTGATCTCTTTCTCCCCGCTCCATTCCAAAAAATCCTCTGCATCCTCCATTGCTGAAGTCAGCAGTATGGTTAGATCCGTTGACATGCTTTGACCGTATATCTTTTTGTTTAAAACGTTAAAATGTATATCCGATTCCCACGTAAATCCGCATCATATCCTCCGAAAATCCCGCTTCGCCCCGCAGGATAAAATCGGGACTAAACAGCGACATCGTGCCACCCACGCCCACCGTCTGCTTGTAATCCGAAAACAGGTCGCCCCAGTCATCCTTCTCCGTAAAAACACGACCCACATCCGTAAAAAAGTGTCCACCCAGCTTGATCTGGTACCGGGGAAAGTTGAACACCCATTTCCGCACTTCCAGGGAGTAGGCGATGGATGAATTCCCCAGGAAACGGTTCAGGGCATATCCCCTGAGCGTCTCGTTATTCCCGAGCGCAGAAAGTTCCCAGTACGGGAGATCGCCGGAGGCGTGGCGGCCTTGCAGCCGGTTTGCCACTGTTACCCAGTTAAATAGCCGGAAGTATTGGCGGAAATCGCCTTCGAGCGTCACCAGCCCGTAATCACTTAATAAAAACGTGGGGGAAGCGCGCAGTTCCACTTTCGCCCGGTTGCCGGACGTGGGATCAAACTCGCTGTTCCTGTTTTCCCAGATAAAACCGGTACTGACGGTGTTGATCCACCCGCCCGAGAGTCCTTTCGGGCGGTCTGCATTAAACTTTGAGACCTCTTCCTTTACCGACGGCAGCTCATACTTCGTGCCGATTCCAAAAAGCAGGTCAAATCGGGCATCCCGGTCCCTGAATAACGGCTGGCGCCCTTCGTAGGCAACCTCAATCTTTTTTGATTCGAAAAAATAGTACTCCTCGTCAAACCGCTGTTCATCAAATGGGGTGTTGTTCCCGATGCCGAAGTAGTAATCATACATAAAACGATAGGCAAAAATCGAGAGCGTACTGCGGATGTCGGTCCCGAAGGTCTGTGTCTGGTCATATTCCAGCTCCAGGCTGAACATGCCCCTGGTGGAGAGCAGGGCCGTAGATTTAATATAATTCCGGAAGGGAGTAACGCCCCCGCTGTAGTCAATCCGGCTGTACAGGCCGCCCCCGATAAGTCCCAGGTCCGAGTCGTATGCCAGTGCCGGGAACAGGGTGGACTGCACCGAATCAGCTCCCACCGGGCCGGTTCCTATCTGGGCGTGCGCCGGCCTGCTGAGCAGGCAAAGGGCAAACAGCCCGAAAACAGAAAGCTGCAAATATGTAACCATGCGATCCCTGTTCAATCCAGCGCCCCCTCTTTTTCCAGCAGCTCCAGGGTTTCAACGGCGTGTCGAAGATGCGGAATGACGATGCTCCCTCCCACCGTCAACGCCACATTCAGGGCGTCAACAATCTCCTGCTTGCTGAACCCGGCTTCGGCACACTGCTCCAGGTGGTAGTCGATACAGTCGTTACAGCGCATCACTGTTGAGGCCACCAGTCCCAGCAGCTCTTTGGTTTGGGAAGACAAGGCCCCATCTCGGTAGGTATTCGCATCGAGATTAAAAAATCGTTTGATACCGAGATGATCCAGGTCCATAATCTTGTCATTCATCTCCGCGCGGCGCACACGGAATTTTTCCAGCCGGCTTGTGTCTTGTTCACTCATATGCATCCAGTTTATCACTCTAGAATCAAGCTGGTAAAGATAGCATATATTATTCTGAACTTTTAATGCCTTTTTATTTAGGAGACCTTTGTGGGAAATCTTTGCAAAACCGTTGTTCTTCCTAATTCCATTTAATTTGCACCTGTAAAATCTTCATATATAAATCATACTGCAGTTTTCAACTGATGAAACCGGGATCCTGTACAGGCGCGACATGTTGCGTCTCAACGAATTTCCACAGGTGAATGAAGGATTAAGGATTATGGAATTTGGGATTGTGAAGGAGGAGGTCCTACCAACGAGGTATTGCACCATGTCCGATACCGGAAGAAGTGCTGTCTGACGAGGGAGCAAGCTACAAATGCTACCCTGCCCTTCCCGGCCTTGAATGGGGCGCGGAGGCCGAAGCAGGCGTTTGTGGATGCCCTGCCGGTGAAGGTTTTGATAGCGGGCAGCAGGCGTGACGGACCATCAACATCCACGCCTGCACAGGCTGCAGCTGGTGCCCCATTCACCACCGGAGGATGGGAATTATGAATGAAGAATTAAAAATTATGAATTTCGAAGGGGTACCGGGAAGAAGAACGCGGGGGGTTCCCCCTTGTGGCAGTTATGATGGAAAAGCGGTAAATGATGTTCGAAGGGGGTGCAGGGGGATGTTCAGTGAGGAATGAAAAATGAAGAATTAG
>NZ_JBINJF010000073.1:0-3785 GCF_043951865.1 Halalkalibaculum sp. DA3122 | reverse complement strand
AATGCTTCGCGATTTAAGGAGTTATCCGGATTCTCCAATAACGGAGTCAGGCTAACCCCATCCAGCTGATAGCCTTCGGGGTTTTCAAGCCCTGCCAATTCAAGATAGGTTGGATATAAGTCGATGCCAATCACCGGCTCATCGGATGTTGTTCCAGGCTGTATGACGCCCGGCCATCGAATAATCAGGGGAGTACGTATTCCCCCTTCATAATAGGTGGTTTTTCCTCCTTTGTATGGAGCGTTGTCTGTAACACCCGATGAAAGCATATGATCAGCTTCCGGTCTGTCTTCTATAAATTCATATCCGCCTAGTCCTCCATTGTCCGACATAAAAACAACTACGGTGTTCTGGGCAATGCCGAGTTCGTCTAACGTATTCAGGACTTTCCCAATATTGGCATCAAGACTCTCTATCATCGCGGCATAGGTGGCATTATGATGTCCTCTGTCGGGATCCTTTTGTTGATATTTTTTTACCAACTGTTCTGGTGCCTGAAGAGGCCAGTGAGGTGTATAATAAGAGAGATTCAGGTAGAATGGACCATCCTTGTTCCCAGTGATATAATCAATGGCTTTTCGGGTGAGATAATCGGTCAGGTATTCTCCATTTTGCGAATCATCAATTAATGGATTATTGTCAGGCTCAAAATAACCGCCATCCCATTCTCCTGGATTACCATCTCCGCTTCCACCAATATTAACCTGGTATCCCTGCTGTTGAGGTCCATATTCTGGTGGCCTGCCCACATGCCATTTACCAACAAATGCCGTTGAATAACCCGCCTGCTGCAACATCTCTGCGTCTGTTATTTTCTCAAGTGGAAGCTCATCTGCGTTCTCTGCGGATACCATCTCTCCCGGTTCCCTTCTCCCGGCGCCGGGTCTTCCAACATGATAGATTGGCTGGTTTGGAAAATATTGACCACTCAGTAACGCTGCTCTTGTGGGTGCACAATTGGCTGCATTTGTATAGGCCTGGAGGAATTTCATCCCCTCCTTCGCCAGCTTGTCAATATTCGGAGTTTCGTAAAAAGATCGCTCCAACGGGTCGAATGAATTGATATCCGAGATGCCCAAGTCGTCAGCTAAAATGAAAATAATATTTGGCTTTTCCTGGTTTGGCGTTTGGGCCTTTAACACCATCAACGGTGAACAAACGAGAAGAAGACAGATGGTGTATAAAATTCGAAAATAAGACATGGTACCCGTCAATAATTTCTACCGGTTTATATGGCCTTTCCAAACTCTCAACTCGTCATTCTGAGGGCGTTGTACTCCCGCCTGCGAGGTCAGTGCCCCTGCAAAGCAGAAGGGTCTGCAAAGCTCCCTTATACTTCAGTTACTTCAATTTTAAAGCAACATTCAAGAACATTTTTGTCCCAGATATGACATTAATCTGTGCCTGTCCGATGATATAAATGGGCTGGCTGAACGGCTTGTCGGGAAAATTCCGGCCCACTCCACTGTAGCTGAAGAGTGGGAGTTCGTTTCTCTTCCGACTGTGCATAGATAAGTTGAACGGGATGATATCCTTCTTCCAACCGGATTTCAGAAGTAGTAACCGAACCCGGATCATAACCTTTGTCGGCATCGATTACTGTTGCCCCGTGGATACGCAGCACAGCCCCCTGGTCTGTCTGGAGGGAAAATGTATATACTCCAGTCTCGGGCACTTCAAGCAGGCCGGCGTATTCCAGGACAATATGTTCCTCACGGGTTTGCACTCCGAGGTCAAATCCCTCGGTAATGCCGCTTTGCTCAGGGGATTGTTCCAGCGTAGATACATCAGGTACCCAAGGCGTGGTCGCCTCAAATACCCGGTAGCGGAGACCTGGTTGTATATCCTCAGGGACATTCAGGGCAGGTACCGGCTCCTCATCATACGGTCGTTTGGCGGACGAATCAGGGCGACGGAGCTGCAGGACTCTGTCCTTCATGCGTTGTTGCAGGAGTTCCATCTGCTCACTGCTGCCGGCAAGGTTACTGGTCTCTCCGGGATCTTGCCGCGTATCATAAATGCGGAAGTCATCCTCTGCCGATTGAATGTCATAGCGGACCCCTTTATACCCATCCAGGTAGAGCACCTGCATCTGCCCACGCTGTTGCCCGTGGTGGGATGCGTGAAACTCCTCATAATCGGGGGTTTGTCCGTCCTGGCTATACTCGATATAAACCTCTCCGGCATGTTGCCCGCGTTCACCAGTAAGCACCGGCAGCAGGGAAACGCCGTCGGTCCGGGCGGGCGCCGGCAGTCCGGCCATTTCTGCGAACGTCGGCAGCCAGTCGTGGAATCCACTGGGAGAATCATTGGTTGTACCTCCAGGCATCTTGCCCGGCCAATACACAATAGTGGGAACCCGAACACCTCCCTCCCAGGTATCACGTTTAATCCCGTCCAAAGGTCCAAAACTATCAAAAAAAGTGGGATCGTATTCTCCGTAGCCATAGGATTCTTTGTGCGGACCATTGTCGGAGGTAAATACAATCATGGTATTCTCATCAATATCCAGATCTTCAAGCAGCTGCATAATATCGCCCACCCCGTTGTCAATACGGCGCACCATGCTGGCAAAGCGTTGCTGCGGTACGGGCCAGTCCCGGCCGGCATAATCGGGATGAATGTAGGTATCTATGCTGTCCCCGACCGTATTAATGTAGTTGTCTTCCTCACCAATCAACTGCACGCCCCCGTCAAGTCCTCCTCCCTCGGGATAGGGGGTGGAAGCCACTTCCAGGCCCGCATGTGGGGTATCATAGGCCAGATACAGGAAAAAAGGCTGATCTTCCTGCTCTTGGTCAGTAATCCATCTCTTGGCGACGGCTGTAAACAGATCAGTGGTATACACGCCCCTGAGCTGATCGGAGATCTCCTCATTGCCCGCGTATAGTTCAACCTTGGGTCGCTCCCTGACCTCATGGGCCGGGTAGTGATTATGACCGTCCCGGTGACGAACATACCCCAAGAAATGATCGAATCCCCGCTTGGTTGGATAGGCCTGCCAGCTTTCCGGGGAATCGCCCTCCAGGCCCTGCAGCCCGTACTTGCCTACTATTCCTGTGGCATAGCCGCCTTCTTTCAGTACTGAAGCCAGCGTATGGTTATCCGAGAGCGCCTTGTCAAACTGGTTGTCGCGCACATTGGCATGGCCCTGGTGGACCCCCTGCAGCAGGGACGCTCGCGAAGGGGCACATACCGGTGCGCCTACATAGTGACGGGTCAGCTGCATTCCTTCACTAGCCATGTTGTCAAGGTGCGGTGTCTTGTGGTGAGGCTCGCCCTCTTCCCCTCGCTGATTCTGGTAAAAGGCTCCTATATCACCATACCCGAGATCATCGGTGAGGATAAATATAATGTTGGGCAGCTCTTGGTTTCCCTCAGGCTGTTGTTGGGATTCCGACTGGCATGCGGAGAGAACCGAAAATATGATGATTAGATTGAATAAGTAGAGAGACTGATGCATGAATTTACATTCCAAATTACAATATTAATTTAGTGCTTAGCAGATACTGATATTTCCTTTCTTCTCTTTCCCAGCTATTTAAATAGAAGAGTAGAGATTTATTTCTTTTACACCAAATCTATTCAAAACTATCGGCTTTTACGTAGGCATCAATGACCGCCTGCTCGCCTTCCTTGCCTTCATGGGCGTTGCCGTGCTCCATGCCCAGGATGCCGTCGTAGCCCTTCTCATGGATGTATTTGAAGACGTTCCGGTAGTTGATCTCCCCGGTATAGGGCTCATTGCGGCCCGGCACGTCCCCCTGCTGGATGTAGGCGATCTC
>NZ_JBINJF010000072.1:0-3891 GCF_043951865.1 Halalkalibaculum sp. DA3122 | reverse complement strand
CCAAATTATCATTACAGTCTGTAACAGGCTGCGAAATGGGCCTTTCAGCTGCGTTGAAGGACAAATCACCTGCTCAACGTACCAACGTACGTCTGTGCGGCCATTTGCCCTTCGCCTTGCTGAAAAACAAATTTCTTGGTGAGAAATCCAGGCTATAAGGTATTGAAAAAAAGTTGATCTGTCACTCCCCTCACATGAAGGCGGAACCGGACAGATCGTTTATGGGTATGTCCCGTGGAACAGTACCAACGTAATGATCAACAATCTACAGACCAGCCATGCTATGCGGGTCGTTCTTTCTGCTCCTCCCGGCTTTCGATCTTTTTGATAAGTGAGCTCCATTTGGCATCCGGGTTGATCTGGCCCTCGGCAAGGTCACTCAGCCCATAATCGGCCTGCCGTTCCTCACCTAATGATTTCAGCAGGAGTTCGGCCACCTCATGTCGTTCCAGCGCCTTGGCATAAGCTATCGCCGTGCCGTACCCGGCAATTTCGTAATGGTTGATATGCTGGATGGCTGTAATCAGGGCGGCATCACACACCTCGGGGTTTTGGCAGCGTGCATGTAGTTTGTAAGCCTCCGAAATCAGCCCCTTGATGCCGTCGCAGTGTTCTCCCTCCGGCTGTTCCTGCAGAATGTTGAAGATACTGTCCAGCCGCACGAGCTGTCGTTTGGTCTCCCCTTCGTGCCATTCAATAATCTCGCGCAGTTCAAATGAGAACGCCTTCTTGTTAAAGGTGGGCAGGGCTTCAAGTTGTTGTTGCTCGCCGTCATACAGGTCGCGAAGCTGCTCTAGCATTAGATCGTAGAGGTCAAAAATTTCCGTTTCTTTTTCTTTAGCCATGACTTCAGTCCTTGTGAGGTGAAAAATAGAGGATACTACCACCTGGTATTCCCCTTTTGCTTGTACCGTGTTATGTTACGGAGAACTCCATATATTGCACGCTGGTATAGTCCGTATTTAGATTTTTTTATCTGCTTCTCTACAAGTATGGTAAGGGTCGGCAGGGCAGGCAGGGAAGAGAGGAAGCGGCATTGTAAAAGTGGGGGAAAAGAGTACAACCCTGTGGGGAAAATTCGGGCATAAAATTTTATTTATATGGGGAAGTGTGAATAATTACTTTTATTGAATATAATTGAGAGGGGACGACCATTTGATGCTTACACTTGTGCTTATGGATGACGAAAAAAACAGTTCCAGCTATAAGATGAGGGGCAGCGACTGCCAGCGTATCCTCAATGCCCTGCCTCGTTTGGCCATGCTTATCGATCTCGACGGGCGCATACGGTTTTGGAATGAGGGCGGAGAGCATGTATTTGGCTACACGCCCGCAGAGGCGGAAGGGCAGTATGTGTGGTTCCTGTACCCGGATCGCAATGAAGCTATCTTCCGGGAAGAGCTCATTCGGTTGAAGAGGGGAGAGAGCATCGATGGCACCTTCAGGGGGCGCCACAAAGATGGATCCCGGATATGGGTGGATGTAAAGCGCCATATATTGACGATGGGCGACGGAGAAGAGCTGATCCTGGGCACCGCAAGCGATATCACGGAGGCGGTGGAGACCAAAAGGGATTTTGCCCGAAACGAGAGAAAGATGCAATCGATCCTGGATACTGCTGTTGAAGGCATTATCACGATTGATGAGACGGCAACCATCGAAAGTTTTAACAAGGCCGC
This sequence comes from Halalkalibaculum sp. DA3122, assembly GCF_043951865.1. Classification (NCBI taxonomy): domain Bacteria; kingdom Pseudomonadati; phylum Balneolota; class Balneolia; order Balneolales; family Balneolaceae; genus Halalkalibaculum; species Halalkalibaculum sp. DA3122. The sequence continues at coordinate 2,212 of NZ_JBINJF010000072.1, read as the reverse complement.
GGAAAAAATTTTTGGATACTCAGCGGCGGAGGTGATCGGCAAAAATGTGAAGATACTGATGCCGTCGCCCTATCGCGAAGAGCACGATCAGTATATGCAAAACTACCTGGAGACCGGGGAGAAGAGAATCATAGGAATCGGCCGGGAGGTGAGGGGCAAGCGAAAAAATGGCGATATTTTCCCGATGAGCCTGGCCGTAAGCGAGGTAAAGGTTGACGGGGAGACGATATTTACCGGCATCGTGCGTGATATCAGCAGCCGGCGCCGGCTCGAGAATGAGATACTGCAGATCAGCGAAGAGGAACGCCGGAAAATTGGCCAGGAATTGCATGACGGGCTGGGCCAGATGCTGACCGGGATAGGACTGATCGCCCAGAATCTGGCAAACAAGCTGAAGTCGAATGAACTGCCCGGGGCCGAGGATGTGCAGGAGATTGCCGATATGGTTCGGGAGGCCGATCAGCAGGCGCGGTCGCTCTCTCATGGACTGGTACACATGGAAATTGAAGAAGAGGGGCTGGAGGTTGCCCTGAAACAACTCTGCCGGCGGGCCCGCCGGCTCTTCAACATAGAGTGCCACCTGAACCTCGACTCCATGCCGGCCGTAGAGGACAAGGTCGCGATCCTTCATCTGTACAGGATTGTGCAGGAGGCGATCAGCAACGCGGTCAAACACGGGTATGCCACCATTGTAAACGTGCAGGTTCAGATGGAAAAGCGGTACCTGGAACTCAGGGTTTTGGACAACGGGGTCGGGTTTTCCAATACCAAAGACAGCAGTAAGGAGAAGGGAATCGGCGTCAATACCATGATATACCGGGCCAATATGCTGGGGGGATACCTGAATATCGGTGAAAACAGCGAGGGACAGACCGTTGTGAACTGCCGGTTCCCGCTCAGTGAATTTGAAAACTCCAACAAACAGGACTAACACCATGTCGAACGGATATAAACGGAAAGTAATCATAGTTGATGATCATCCGATGATGCGGAAAGGGCTGGCACAAACCCTGGATAACGAGCTGGAATTTGATGTTGTGGCCCAGTTTGACCGGGCGGAAGAGGCGATTCAGAAGTTCGAGGAGCTGTCGCCTGACCTTATGATCGTGGATATCTCGTTGCCCGGCATGAGTGGCCTGGAGCTCGTCAAACACCTGACCGCCCGGGATGAAGAGGTGAAGATTTTGGTGGTCTCCCGCCACGATGAAACGCTTTACGCCGAGCGGGTGATTCGCGCGGGGGCCAAGGGATACGTCATGAAGCTGGAGGCCGGAGAGGTGTTGGTCAAAGCCCTTCGAAAGATTATGAAAGGAGGCATATATGTGAGCAGCGAAGTAAGCGAGAAGCTGCTGATGGGCATGGCTCGTGGCCAGAAAGATATGAACGAGTCACCGATCGATCAGCTGAGCGACCGCGAGCTGGAGGTATTTGAACTGACCGGCAAGGGGAACAGTACCCGCGAAATAGCCGAAAAACTGCATCTTTCGATAAAGACCGTGGAGTCGTATCGCGCCCGTATCAAAACCAAGCTAAACCTCGAGAACGCCACCGAACTGATGGTTCACGCCGTCAAATGGGCAGAAAGCGAAGACGCCGACCTGTAATCCCTTTCCCGGAAAGGCTTTGGCATCGACGGGGGCCGTCCCATCGTGCGTATAAATCATGCAGGTCACATTCTGATCCGAATATGGTAGCAGGAGACGATTTCCCCAACCGAGGTGTCCCTTTTGGCTTGACCCAAAAGGAACCAAAAACTCAAGGCGATGAATGGGCCAAACGCTACAGCCTCAGCAGGCGTGGATGTTGATGGTCCGTTGCGCCGGCTGCCCGCTATCAAAGTCCTCACCGGTGCAACATCCACAAACGCCTGCTTCGGCCTCCGCACCCCATTCAAGGCCGGGAAAGACCAGGTTGTATATTTTGTAGCTCGCTCCCTCGTCAGACAGAACTTCTTCCGGTTTCGGAATAATTGCTTGACACGTTAATACGATCTCCCCTTCGAAATTCATCATTTTTAATTCTTCATTCATAATTCCAGCCGCCTTCCGGCCTTGGATTTATGAGCCGCCCGGGACAAGCGCAGCGGCGGCGCGGGTTAGTTATTTGTTACCGGTTATTAGTATTGGATTGTTGACAATATGGTAGCAAGCAGCCCTCGGGGTCTGGGGAATGGCGGCACGCAAAAGGGGAGAGGCGGCCGGCGCTTGAAAGC
>NZ_JBINJF010000071.1:0-4524 GCF_043951865.1 Halalkalibaculum sp. DA3122 | reverse complement strand
GTTGTCCCAGCCCGGACCGCCCGTCGCCTGGTACAGATCCACCAGCGCCTGGCGATCCCCCGATACACTGTCCAACGTCTGGGCAGACAGCAACAACGGAGAAGCCAGCAGCCAGAAAAGCGAGAAGACATAGCCGGTAATTTTCAGTTTAGCCTTTATCATCCATCTGTAATTTGTGTTCAAGCATCGAGTTTTTTTCTCTAATTTAATAAAACTGTCGGAACAGGCATTTATTTGGTATCCCTTTTCTGTAGTTCGATATTAATTTTGATTTATGAAACCTTCTTATGACTGACCTCATGCAGACTTACAGAGGGCTTTGCAAAATCCTCAATTCCTCGTTCAGAAGGAGTTGTACTCCCGTTAAAAAATCAATCAAGTACAACTACCTTACAAAATAGCAGGTTCTGCAAAGATCCCTTACATACAGTCTCTATGGCGCCGGTAGCCAACCACAAAAAAGGGATTCAAAGTCGCCTTTGAATCCCTTTCGCAAGTTAATCATCAGCCAGGGTTCACATCAGTTTCCGTTCAGTTCGAATCCATTCACCACGGCATGCGCAATGAAATAGACATTGCCGCTTAATCCGGATATTTCATACGTGGTTTCAGTTGCGAAATTGTGATTCTGCTGGTTGCCGTACTGACCGGGCGCAACGGTATAGTTTCCACCAGGATTCTGTGGATATGGATCTGTTCCCACATACAGATGCGTCTCGGTCATGGTATACAAAGCGTTAGTAATCGGGGAGATCTCTGTCATCTCATATGTGGCGGTGAACGTTCCATTTATATATTCTACCGTCAACGTTCCCACATGTACCCCCTTGGTTAAATCGCACTGGCCGGCCCCAGCATATATGTCGTATACTGTTTCCTCTGTGCCGGGCGCAATAGGTCCGTTAGTCCATCCCCAGTTGTTGAAGGAGACCCCGGGAATAATCTCTTCATCAAAACATTTTGAAGCGCTGGAATCAACCTCGTTGTTATCAGTCTTTACAGCATAAGCGGTTTCGCTTTTAACCATTATGGTTTGGCCGTCATTCTCGATCAGGTAAACTCCATCTCCCTCTTTTTCATCCCCGTTCCCGTTTTTCAAAAAGTCCCTAATTTTCTTGAGGATCTCTTTAACTTTGTCTACGTCAAATAGGGGTTCACCATCCTTGAATATACGTTCAGAAATGTTGTCGTATTCATGGATTTTATCGACGTCAAACTCAGGACGATCGATAAGCGACCAAATAATAACCTGTATTTCACGGAAGGTAAGGTCGGGATCTTCCTCACGAAGATCATCAAGAATGCTCATAAAATAATTTACATCACTCCAGGCCGGCTTTCCCCTGGTTGAATAGATCTTGGTTCCCTTGTTCAAGCCAAATGATGCATTTTCATTCCACTCCACGCACCATCCCTCCTGCTGAATATTACCATCCAGATTGACACTAAAAAAACTGTCAATATTTTCCCCTCTTTCAAGTTCCATGGTGACATTGTCAGCTCCCGGAACCGGGCTGACCTCATGGACAGACTCGAAACTTTCGACTAGTTCGGTGCTGGTGCTTTGCTCGCATGATGAAAAGATAAATAGTCCTATCGTAACCATACATAGTATGACCAGTGCTCTCTTTTTCTCCATAATTTTACCCTCTTAATAAATATGTTAAGATTTAGAATAGATGTTACAACGCTTTCATATTAGGAATTAGTAATCATATTATGTAATTAATTTTTATTAATTTATCGGTAAATATTTAATAAATACTAATCACTTTATTTTCAGCCCCGGGATAAATTATACGTTAATATTTTCAGGCATTTTTTATAAAATAACCTTTCAAGTCAACGGGTGCCCTATTGTTGGAAAGTTATAATCAGGGGACCATCAAAAAATATTATTAGCTATTTTCCTGCAAGAGGTATTCATTTTTTGAATGATCAAAAAATGAACAAGAAAAAATCACCGCCGGTGGATGGGAATTATGAATGAAGAATTAGAAATGATGAATTTCGAAGGGGAGATCGTATGAACGTGTCAAGCAATTATTCCGATTCCGGAAGAATTGCTGTCTGACGAGGGAGACGGACCATCAACATCCACGCCTGCTGAGGCTGGAGCGGATGCCCCATTCACCGTCTTGATTGTTGAGTTCCTTTTGGATCAAGCCAAAAGGAACACCTCGGCCAGGGAACAGACTTATTTCTTTTTTGGGACTTCTTAATCCTCCGATAGTTACCTGCTACCGTTAAAATCAAGCTACAATTAACGAATTTCCAATAACCAATAACTATTCTCCAGTGGGAATAAAAAAACCGGAGTGCAACTCATTCTGAATCACACTCCGGGCTAAATTGACGGTTATCTGTTTCCTCGAAATTTCGAAAATAACCGGTTTTGAATTCCTATTTTATCAGGGTCATTTTCTTCGTGAACGTTTTACTGCCCACAGAAAGCCGGTATATATATATTCCACTGGTCAATTTAGAGGCATCAAATCGTACGGAATAGGTCCCCTGGCTTTGCACCCGGTTATTGACCAACGTAGCTACTTTTTTCCCGATCAGGTTATAGATCGTTAAATTGACTGCCACTTCCCTGTCTACACTGTACTCGATTTCCGTGGTCGGGTTAAACGGATTTGGATAGTTTTGAGACAGTTTTATGGCCCGGGGCTCTTCAACGGGGTTCGGCTCTATCTTGGGTGCGGGTGAAATATCCAGGACAAATCGCGACTCATCGGACCCTGCAGCAGCATTGAATGTATAGGAATCGCTGTTTCTCAGGTTTATCGTCCTGTTTTGGCGAAGATCCTGCAACACGACCGACCACTCCTGCGGGATATTTACAAGCCGGGGCCACTTCAACGTAATCTCCTGCTGGTTCGGTGAGCTGAATCCCAACTGTATACGGAACTCTCCCGTAAGAGTGTCTGGCAGTACGCTTTTGGAAAATTGCTCCCCTCGTTTCCCCTCAATGCTATAGAGCTGTAATGAACTACTCTGCATAGGGTTTAATGAAGACAGCTTATACGCGTCAAACAGGTCGACTCCAACCTTGCCCCTCTCATTGAATTCGATGATATACCTGTCGCTGCTGGTACTGTCCTGTTCCATCAAAAATAAAATGGATTTTTCCTCCTTGTGATCCGATGCAGACGTATTCACCACCTTGTTAAGATTTCCCTGATTGCTGGCTGATATACTGGCTTTATCCAGGGTAAGTGGTCCCTCTCCTTTATCGAGATAACGCAGCCAAAAAACCTGGAATGGGTCAATAGTATGCCCCCCGCCCTCAGGCAGACTTTGATACTGGGATTGGATATGATCCCAGATATACAGGTTTGCATTGACCTGCGGATTGACCTCTCGGGCCGCTTCCAATATTTTATCAACCAGAATTGGAACTCCATACGGATTTCCCACCAGGTTCCATCCTTCCTGTCCATCGATTATTGTCGAGTTGTCGGAATCCGTCACCGAGATGGGGACCGTTACCGGGCTGCTGTTTTCAGATCCATCTACTCCCAGCACTTTGGGGAAACCCTCCTGTACTCCCTCCTTGCCCGGGTTGTTATCTTCAAAAACCCAGGTTAAATATCCCTTCCCCGGCTCCATTTTGCTTGACATTGAAGAAGGCGTTTCAAATTCCTGGTTTTCTTCATTCCAAACAAAAATGTTGGGATCCTGACTTTCTGCGTTGGAACCGGGTATGCCCTGATTCCATAAAGAGCCCAAAAGATCATCCAGCGTTTTGTTTGCCGCTGGAACTGATACCATGCGCATCCCCTCCGTGCCGGTGAGTTTTAGAGTAAAGTCAAATCCTGAACCTGTTGTAAAACGCCATATTGGACTCCATTCTCCCTCCGCACCATCTTTGACGGCCCGTACTCTCCAATCGTGTGTCGTTTCGGGATCGAGTCCACCGGGAGGAGTATAACTCGTTCCGTTAACCTCGGTTTCGACCACCATCTCCGCGGGATCAATACGGTTCGCATGCAGCACATAATAGTCCGCCCCCTCCACGGGTTTCCATTCAAAAGTGGAAGCTGCCGATATATTACTACCATCGTCAGCCGGAGACAACTGTACCGGGGCCGACAAGCCGGGAGAAACGGAAGCTTCAGCGGTAGTAAAACTGCGAGATTCCGACCAGTTACTTTCACCCGCAGTATTTGAAGCCCGTACTCTCCAATAGTAGGTGTTGGAATGATCTAAATCGCTTATTTCCCTGGCACTTTCCTTAAGATCATTCTGATCAATAAATGTGGAACCAAAACTGCCGTCTGTTGCCACCTGCAACTGATATTGATCCGCTCCACTTGATGAGCTCCAATCCAGTGTAAGGGTAGTTGCTTTTCCCTCAGCCGCCTCTTCCGGACTTAGCAGCGACGGTGTTTCGGGGGCAGAAGAAGAATCGCCTTCATCAGTACTCCCGTTGAGGTCCTGTTCGGTGATGGTGATCGGGATGCTTTGGAGGGTCAGCTCGGGCACCTGCGGGTTGGTCACCTCCAGCCGGTAGGTGCC
>NZ_JBINJF010000070.1:0-4640 GCF_043951865.1 Halalkalibaculum sp. DA3122 | reverse complement strand
GTAAACTAATTTTAAGCTACCTGTTGGAATACTGGCGCCACCCATTCCCCCTTTGAAGGGGGCGCAGGGGGATGTAGCTATTGTTTTACAAGTTCATACAATGAGTGAGCGGCAGCTCATTTTTCAAATTATGGAACCCTATTTCATAGTACGTGCCAGTTATCTATCGTTAAATCCCCCTACCCCCCTTTGGAAGGGGGAATATTCGTGCTGCATTTCGGGTAATCCCACACACAACTAAATCATGATTTGTAATGTCAACATCCCCTTGCTTCCCAACGCCCCATCCATTTCCCGTTGAATATATTGTATCGACTGACCTCGGGAGCACAGAAGGGGTGGGTAGGACGAGAAGCCGGAAAATAACGTGCATATTAGTTTTCATAATTATGAATGGTAACACTAGATCAAATGCAAGGTATGTAAAGAAAATGCAGAAAACCGTGCATCTGATCTGGCTTTACAGCCGTGCAAAAGATGCGTACATCGTGACTTCGCATCTATCTGAGGATGCCTATAATAATATGACCTCAGGGTTCCAGCTACTTACTGCCATACCAGAAGTGTTCATATGAACAAAATGAATCCCCAAAAACCGTCGCAGCATCCTTGCAACTACGCAATTAATAAAAAAATAAGTATCTGAATAAAGAATGCCTTCGTAACCAAATCCGACAGTTCCCATGCCACTGCAATCGTAAAATAGTCTGACAGGTAGTCCCTCAGTCGCTTCAGGGCGCGGCCCATCTGCGTGTTTACCGTCCCTATGGAAAGATCCAGGACCTCGGCAATCTCCGCATACGTCAGTCCACTTCTTCGGTTTAGCAGAAAGATTTGTCGACAACGTGGAGGTAGCTGGTTGATCCCCTCTTCAATATCCTGTCGCAGTTTTCTTATCTCCGCATCACTTTTACTATCGTCCGTCTCCTTTAGCTCTTCGAATCTTTGGGCTACCTCATCCTCGGTCTCATCAATAACCCGCTGATGGCGAATAACGTTTAACGCCTTGTTTTTTACGGCCGTAAAAAGGTAACTTTTAACGGTTCCCGGGGGATCCCAGCTTTCCCGCTGAGCCCAGATATTCAGAAATACTTCCTGAACGATATCCTCCGCCTCCTCAACGCTTCCCACGTAGCTGCGGGCAAAACCGTGTAGCCGCTTGTAATACGCTCTGAAGATCTTTTTGAACGCGGATCGGTCTCCCTGTTCGCGAACCCGCCTCACCCACTGTTTCTCCAACAGCGGCCGGGGATCCCCACTCGATTTTTCCTCTTCTTCTTTTGCGTTCATTATCACTTTGTAACCTAATCCTGCATCAACAAGCCGGTTTCGCTTCGGGATGACGACTTCGTAAATTTCCTCTACAACTCAATATTATCATTCATATACTGTTTATTCGAGACACTTACATGGATGGGTCAAGTCTCATATCATGGTTCACATGAACGTATCAAATTCATATAACAGATTTTATTATTTACAGTATACTAAGCTGTTCTTGTAATCTCATACACTTTGTTTGTGGAAACGGGCAAACAATACCCCTTGTTAATAAAGAGCGATCCAATTCCCCGAACTACTCTTTTTCGAGCAGATATCCCGGCATTGGATCTTTAACCGCTTTTGAGCGTAGTGCTATAACCCATTGGCACGACATTCACTTCGAAATTCATTATTCTTCAATCTACACTCCTAATTTCCCATCCCTTCCGGTCTTGGATTTATGAGCCGCCCGGGACAAGTAGAGCGCAGGCGCAGTTTAGTTATTTGTGGACTGGTTATTCGTTATTTGTTTGAACCAATAACGAATTCCTAATAACCAATCTCCTGCGGTGATTTTTTAGGTACGTTTTTTTATCACTCAAAAAAGGAACAGAGAAAGGCCTAAACATCCGGGGCAATTGCTCCTGTGAAAAAAGATACCATCTTATACAAAAAAAGATACCATCTTAAGGAGAAAAAGATACCATCTTTTTTGTCAGAAGATACTGGCATAATATTGAGAAGATAAAAAAGCCCCGTACGCAGGGTGGTTTAGTTATTAGTGAATTAGGTATTCGTTATTTGTTTGAACCAATAGCTAATTCCTGGTAACCAATTACCGGCGGCTTTTTAGGTTCGTATTTTGATCATTCAAAAAATGAACAAGGAAGGAGGATAGCGAAGTCTTAATGTAAAACAGGAGACTATTTTCCAGTCCCCGTGTTTGATCAGGAACAAAATTCAGGATTAAACAAAAAAATTTTACCAGTTTGCAAATTCCAACCCCGTCCTTTCAAGAGCGGGGCGGTAACTTAGGGTTTAGGGAAAAATCGATTTCTTTTCAACAATTTTTGATGGGATAATTTCCCAGCTCAGTTCTTATATCTGAAAACTCCGACTATCTGACGTCGGCGTTCTAATACGTGGTTTCATCCCCTTTTCACATGCTGTTACACTTGAACAGATCGGTTCTATGACAGTTTATCCCATTTTTGTTAAAGAAGTGCTTCCAAAATCGCTGTTTTAATGTGCCCCCGGAATGATCGTGCACTATAAAATCCACAGCCCAGGCTAAAGAGTGCGGCTCCAACGTAGGCTGTGCCCGGAGATTCTTCACAAAGTAACAGGGTTGTACCCGCAGGTTCACCCTGGTACTGAATTTTAAACTATTCGATATAAAAGCTTACTTCACCAGCTGGTAAACTTTATTGGTTTGCCCTCCCAGAGCCATTCTACATTTTCCTGCCACAGGATGCGGGCCCGGCTTCCGGGCACGTGGGGGGCTGCGTTCCACATCCATTCTGCCAACCTCCTCTTCATATCAGCATATTGGAGATCAGACGATTTCCCAGCAGTATTTGCCAGAAAGAGAAATATTAAGCAACAGAGCAGTATTTTAGCGTGAATTCGATAAAACTTCCAGCTTTAACATTGTTGCTTAATTTCTTGGGGCAGGGCTTTAATGAGGCTGTCCAAAAAGTCCAATAAGGGGGGGAACGCCACTTAAATGATTAAGGCGTGGTCAATCTCCCTAAATCCCTCTTCTCCAAGAGGGACTTCAACACATTGCCTTTATTGCATCCTGAGATTGTGACCCAAGTGTTCCTCCTTGGAGAAGGAGGACAGGAGAATTGATCTTCCATTCCTTCCACAAACCTAAATTATTAATGAATGCAACTATCTGTCGAGACTTTTTGGACAGCCTCACTGTTTTCTTGCCATTTCAAGACAAACAGGCATTCTGGTTGAGATCATTATGTCTAATTCAGGTTATTTTAGTGTATTGTTCAATCTTGGGTTATCCTACTGTCACATCAAATCCTGGGTGTTCAGTCTGTTCCCGACCGAACGCGGATAAATACCGATCATGCTGATCTACGCAGACAACCTGGAAAAATGCTGTTAGACCTGCTATTTCGTGGTGATCTGCAGCATCAGTGTTATCTGCGTCTCAGCAAACCTGCATGTTCAGGGTTAACAATAGCATTGCGTTAATAGTTTATCGAAACCGACTGCGGGGCCTGGGGATGAAAGCCCTGATCCGGGGAGGGATTCACAATCCCACTTTCTCAGACATCTCCTTGATAAAGGCATATCCCTGTTCAGCTACATCCCAGGGTTTATTGTATTCCCGCCATACGTTTATGGAGTTGGCAAAATCGGGATCGTCACGGGTAAATGCCTCAATGGTTAGCCAGCCATCATATCCGATTTCGGCGAGGGTAGAAAAGGTTTCGTCCCAGGGTACGTGACCCGAACCCGGAGTGCCCCGGTCGTTTTCACTGATGTGTACATGTCCCAGCACAGGTGCTACTTTCTTGAGGGCTCCGGACAACGTCTTCTCCTCGATATTGGCGTGATGGGTATCAAAATGAGCTTTGACATTCGGATGTGACACCCGCTCGACCAATCCCACCAGTTGATCCATCGTATTGCACAGGTAGCACTCAAATCGATTTATCGCCTCCGGGGTCAGCAGAATGTCGGCCTGAGCCGCATATTCGCCCGCTTTTGCCAGGATCTCCGCACTGCGTTTGTACTCATCCTCATCCGGGGCCTTGTCTGCAAAATTGGCAAAAGCCGAGTGCATCGGACCGCAGATAACATCCGCATTCATGTCATGAGCACGGTCTACAGCCCATTTAATACGCTCCAACCCTTTTTTTCGAACCTCGGCAGAGGGATCTATTGGATTTTCATCCGGTCCCAATACCATCACGCAGTTCAGTTCAAGTCCCAAGTCCTCCACCTCTTTACCGAACTTTTTGTACATCGCTTCATCTTCGATTCCCAAGAATATTTCAATACCGTCGTATCCAATTTCTTTTAAACGTTCAACAGTGGGAAGAAGCTCTTCCGAAATGACTGCTGACCACGCGAGTAAATTAAATCCTACTTTTGTCATAATAATTTTGTTTTGAATTAAAGTTGAGTATTCCCGGTTGACTTTCAGAGGCCAACTAACTTGATCTGAAAATAAGGAAGTTTCCAAATATCACTCTGATATCAGAGTTCATATGGTTACTCCATTGCACGATTTTTCATCATTTGCCAAGCACTCTGGTGTAATGAATCAAAAAAACGTAAACTAATTTTAAGCTACCTGTTGGAATACTGGCGCCACCCATTCCCCCTTTGAAGGGGGCGCAGGGGGATGT